>JAVEVO010000201.1:0-11259 GCA_034005005.1 Myxococcota bacterium | reverse complement strand
GACGCGCGCGCAGGTCGTCGGCCTGCTCTGGCTGGGCTACCAGCGCCAGGGCTACGCGCTCGACCGCGAGGTGGCCGACGGCAGCGCGTTGACCGGCCGGGCCGGCCCCCTGGCCGAGGAGGCGAGCTTCCGGACCTACATCCTGCCTGCGCTGGACGTGGCCCTCGAGGTCGAGGCGACCGACTGGCTGCTCCTGCGAGCGGGCTGGAGCGCGCGCTACCTCTTCCATAGCCGTGACGTGGCCCCCGAGACCCGCCGTGACGACCCCCTGGACATCGGCGGCGACGCCCAGGAGCGCCGCCAGGCCGTCCTCGAGCACCACTGGGGCGCCGGGCTGACGATCCAGCACGGGGGGCTGCGCGTGGACGGCTCCCTCGCACCGGGGTTGCTGAACGCGGGGCCGGACTTCATCGGCGGCCAGTCGCCTGGTACTTTCGCCTGGGTGGGCCTCTCCTACGCCTGGGGCAGCGAGGCGGGAGGCTCACCGGAACCGGCCGCGCGCGAGCCTCGCCGCCGGGCCCGGGAGGACGTCGAGGAGGCCTATCCGACGCCGCCCGCGTCCCCGTACTACCCCTCCCCGGGCGCACCGCCGTACCTGCCACCGGATCGCGGCGGCTACTGAGTGAGGTCCGAGGCCGGGCCGCGCCACGAGGAGCGGCGGCCCGGGGAGCCGGCAGCGACGGGGGCGACGCGACTGGGGGGAGGGATCAGGACTCGGTGAGGTCGCGCAGGGTCTCGACGAGGCTCTCCTCGTCGTGCTCGCCACCGTGGAACTCGTAATCGCCACGGGACTGACGGCTCTTCTGCTCCTCCTCGAGGTCCTCGGCACAGTCGATGCAGTAGCGGGTCTCGGGCAGGACCCGGAGCCGGGCCGGGGCGATGGGCTCGCCACACTCGTCGCAGAGCCGCGCGATCTTCTCCTCCGGAGCGCTCGTCTTCTTCTTGCTGGTCGGCAAAGCGGGCCTCCACGCTGCTGTCTTGGGCTGCCAGAGCGGCAGGGCGCATAAATGTAATCAGCCGGACCGAGGAGAGCAAGGGGCAACTGGAGGGGACCGCTGCTGCTGCGCGGGGTCGGGACGGGTGGCCGCCGCGCCGGCGGTGCGGTGCGGCCTGCCCCGCACGAACCTTCGCCCCCGCGTGTTCAGGGCGGGGAGGTGGCGGCCTGGGCCGCGGTCGGGGAGGGGCGCACGGAACCCGGCGGCGGAGTCAGATACGGCAGGCGGCGCAGGGTGCGCAGGAGGACCACGCCCGTGAGCACCCCGGAGAGCAGGTCGGCGATGGGGCCGGCCACCCAGACGCCGTCCAGTCCCAGCACGGAGGGCAGGATCAGCAGCAACGGGATGAGAATCAGGACCTGGCGCAGCAGGCTGAGCACCAGGGCCGTGCGGGCCCGGCCGATGGCCTGGAAGAAGTTGGCCCCGACGATCTGGAAGCCGACCACCGGCGCCACCACCAAACAGATGCGGAGCCCCCGTGCGCCGATCTCGAGCAGCCGGGGATCCCGGGTGAAGACCTGCATCAGCAGCTCGGGGATCGCCTGGGCGAAGCCGAAGCCGACGCACATGATCGTCGTCGCGGCGATGGCGGCCAGCTTCAGCGTCTGACGCACCCGGCCGGTCGCGCCCGCGCCGAAGTTGTAGCCGATGATCGGCTGCGCGCCCTGGACGATCCCGAAGATCGGCATGAGCATCAGCATGGACAGGGCGTTGATCACGCCGTAGGCGCCGATGGCCTCGTCACCGCCGTGGCGGGCGAGGGCCTGGTTGATGATCAGGGCGATGAGGCTCGCGGCGAGGTGCATGGTGAAGGGAGCCAGCCCGATGGCCAGGACGGGGCGGCTCAGGGACCAGCTCGGGAGCAGGTGGCGAGCCCGCAGGCGGATGACGCTGCGCCGGCTGCGGAAGTGGGCGAGGGTCCAGATCGCGGACACTCCCTGGGAGATCACCGTCGCCACCGCGGCCCCCGTGACGCCGTAGCCGAGGCCGAGGATCAGCACGACGTCGAGCACGATGTTGAGCCCGGCGTTGATGAACATCGTGCCCATGGCCAGCCGGGGGTTGCCCTCGGCGCGGATGACGGCGTTCAGGCCGAAGGCGATGTGCTGGCAGATGGATCCGGCGACGATCACCTGCATGAACTCCCGGGCGTAGGGGAGCACCTGCGCGCTGGCCCCGAAGAGCACCAGCAGGGGGTCCAGGAAGATCAGCAAGACGGTCGTCAGCACGACCGTCACGACCAGGGTGAGGGCCAGGGCGTTGCCCAGCAACCGCTCCGCCTCGTCCTTCCGTCCCTGCCCCAGCCGGATGGAGATCAACGCCCCCGAGCCGACCCCGACCAGCATCCCGAAGGCCATGAGGATGAACGCGATGGGCATGCCGACGGAGAGCCCGGCGAGGGCCTCCGCGCCGACGACGTTGCCGAGGAAGGCGCGGTCGATGACCGTGTACAGGGAGCCGACGAGCATCCCCGCGATGGCCGGCAGAGAGAAGGACCAGAGGAGCCGACCGATGGGCTCCTGGCCGAGCCGGCGAGTCCGGACGTCCTCATCTTGCCGACCGGCGTGCGGTCCGGTCCTCGCGGTCATCGCGCGACCCCTCCGGGTCGACAAGCGGCTGCCGGCCCACGCCTGGCGGGAACGCGCCAGGACGGTGTCCCCTTCTGACGAGGATCGGCCTGGAGGTCAACGGGTTTCCCGCGGCGGTCGAGCACGAGCACGAGCACGAGCACGAGCACGAGCACGAGCACGAGCACGAGCACGAGATGGGCTGGCAGACCCCACGGCGGGAGTGTACCGTGCAGGCATGAAGTTCCCGGCCGACAGCCCCGTCACCGCCGCCAAGCTGAACCTCCTGCGCGAGCGGATCGCCAGGTTAGGGATCGATCTCGCCGAGGTCCAGGAGAGCTTCATCCACACCGGCGGCCCGGGGGGCCAGAAGATCAACAAGACGGCCTCGGGGGTGCGCCTCGCCTACCCACCCCTCGGGATCCAGGTGCGGTGGGGCCGCGAGCGGTCGCGGGCCGTCAACCGCTTCCTCGCCCTGCGTGCGCTGGTCGACGAGATCGAGCGCCGGCGCGGGACCCCGGCGGGGGGAACCTGAGGCCGCGACGCCCTGGCGAGACGCTCGCCAGGCCGGCTGGATCGAGGAGCCGATGAACCCACGGTGCGCTCTGGTCGGTTGCGTGCTCGCGACCGTGCTCGGTGGCCTCGGCTGTAGCGCCGCTCCCCGGGACGGCCGCCCCGCCGCGGACCTCGGCCTCCCCACGGACGAGGGCCCGCCGCGTCACGACGCGACGGCCCACGAGGACCAGGGCCCGGCGCGGGACGACCTGGGGTCGGACGCGGGGGACCGAGACGGCGGGAGCCCCCCGGGAGACCTCGGCGAGACGGACGGGGGCAGCCGGGACGGGGAGGTGGACGGCGGCCTCGCGGATGCCGAGGTCCGCGACGGGGGGACCGGGGACGGCGGCACCGCGGACTGGCCCCTCGCCGAGTGCGTGGCCGCGGCCCCGCCCTGCTGGGTGACCGTGGTCGAGGCGGGGCGGACCTGGCAGGCCCATCGCCGCGGCGGCGGCGAGCTGCAGCTCGAGGTGCGGGAGCCGGGCACCGTCCGGCTGCGCTACCTCCCGGCCAGCGGTCACCACCGGCCCTCCTGGGCCGTCCTGCCGGCCCCGCCGGGCCCGCCCCCCGAGACCGTCGTCGGCGGCGGCGAGGACCGGCTGCTGCTCTGCACCCGGGAGCTCGCCGTGCAGGTGACGGAGGCTGGCGAGGTGCAGGTCACCGACCGCCAGGGCACGGTCCTGCTCGAGGACCCTGCGGGGGGCGGCTACCAGGAGCTCGCGGCGGCAGCGGGCGCCAGGCTGGCGGTCACGCGCCGGCTCGACGCCGCGGATCACCTCTACGGCCTCGGGGCCAAGACGGGCGGCCTCGACCGGCGGGGCCGGCGGCTGGTCCTGCGCAGCACCGACGCGTACGACGACGCGTGGGGCGGCTACCCCCCCGACGCGGACCCCCTGTACCAGTCGGTCCCCTTCCTCCTCGGGCTGCGGGGCGCCACGGCCTTCGGCCTGTTCACAGACAATACGCACACCCTGGAGTTCGATCTTGGTTCTTCGGTACCAGATCGCTACACCATCAGCGCGCACGGGGGGACCATCGATCAGTACGTGATCGCCGGCCCGACCCCGGCCGCGGTGCTGGCGCGCTACGCTGCCTTGACCGGCCGGATCCCGCTGCCGCCCCGCTGGACCCTCGGCTACCACCAGTGCCGGTGGGGCTACTCGCCCGCGAGTCGGGTCGAGGAGATCGCCCAGGAGCTGCGGCAGCGACGGATCCCGGCCGACGGGATCTGGCTCGACATCCAGCACATGGCGGACCGCCGCGCGTTCTCCTGGGACCCGGTGGCCTTCCCCGATCCGGCCGGGCTGATGCAGCGCCTCGCCGACGCCGGCTTCAAGACGACGGTGATCGTCGACCCGGGCATCGCGATCGTCTCCGGCGACCCGGTCTACGAGGAGGGGATCGCGGGCGACCACTTCCTGAAAAACCCCGACGGCTCGCTGTACGAGGGGTGCGTCTGGCCCGGCCCCTCCCACTTCCCCGATTTCACCGCGGCCGCAACCCGCGACTGGTGGGCCGGGCTGATCGCGGACGAGGTAGGGCTCGGCGCCCAGGGGATCTGGATCGACATGAACGAGCCGACCAACCTCGGCTGCGCCGCGACCCCCTCCGTGCCCGACGCCGTGCTCGTGGACGGGGACGGCCAGCCGACGACCATGGCCGAGGCGCACAACGCCTACGCCCTGCTCCAGGCGGAGGCCACGGCCGCGGGGATGCGGCGGGGCGCGCCCGGGCGACGGCCCTTCGTGCTCACCCGGGCCGGGTTCGCGGGCGAACAGCGCACGGCGGCGGTCTGGACCGGCGACGCGCCGAGCCGCTGGCCGATCCTCGCGGGCACCCTGCCGATGCTGGCCGGCCTGGGCCTCTCCGGCGTCCCCTTCGCGGGCTCCGACGTCGGCGGCTACTCGGGCGAGGCGACGCCGGAGATGTACGCGCGCTGGATGCAGCTCGGGGCGATCTCGCCCTTTTTGCGCAACCACACCGAGGAACAGGGCCAGGACCAGGAGCCCTGGCGCTTCGGCTCCGAGGTGGAGGCCATCTCCCGGGCCGTGATCGAGGAGCGCTACCGGCTGCTGCCCTACCTGTACGGGCTGTTCGCCGAGGCCCGGCAGACCGGCGCGCCCCTCCTCCGGCCGCTCTTCTTCGATTTCCCCGAGGACGCGACCACCCACACCCTCGACGGGCAGGCCATGCTCGGCCCCTGGCTGCTGGCCGCGCCGGTGCTGGTGGAGGGGGTCCGGGCCAAGGAGGAGGGGGAGCCGAACTTCACGACCTACCTGCCCGCCGGCCGCTGGTTCGACCTCGGCTCCGGCGCGGCCTGGGACGGCCCGACGCGGGTCCCGCAGCGCCTCACCCTCGCGGCCCTGCCCCTGTTCGTGCGGGAGGGCGCGATCCTGCCCCGGGGCGAGGCCCTGCAGCGCAGCGACGAGCGCCCCCTCGCCCCCCTGTTCCTCGACGTGTGGCCCGCCGCGGCCGAGACCCGGACGGTGCTTTACGAGGACGACGGGCTCACCGAGGAGTACCTCGACGGGGCCTACTCGGCGGTGACCTACGCGCTGCAGCGCGACGCCCACGGGGCGCGGCTCCGGGCCCTGGGCCGGGAAGGGCGGTTCGTCCCCCCGGCGCGCACCCTCTTCGTCCGGGTGCACCGGGTGGATCGCCCCGCGGGGATCGCGGCGCTGCTCGACGGCATCCTCTTGCCCAAGGCCGGCTCGGCCGAGCAGGTGGAGGACGAGGGTGGCTGGTGGTGGGACGAGGCGGACCTCTCCCTGGTGATCGCCTTCCCGGATCGACCAACTTTCGACCTAGAGATCAGCTACGATCCGGTCCTTTCCTCCTTGCGACCTGCCGTGGCCGTCCCCTTCCGGGTGGCCGTGCCGGCCGACACCCCCCGGGACCGCCCCGTGTGCGTGGTGACCTCCGCGGACTGGTCCCGGCACCTCCCCCTCGCCTGGGACGGGGACGTGGCGGTCGGCCAGGTGCAGGTCCCCCGGGGCGAGTGGTTCTTCTACAAGTTCACCCGGGGCGACTGGGAGACGGTGGAGAAGTGGCCCGGCTGCCAGGAGGCGGACAACCGCTACGGCTTCGGTGCGGCCCACCCCGTGCGGGAGGACCACGTGGACGTCTGGCGGGACCGCTGCCCGCGCTGAGCCGTCAGCCCGCGCCCACCAGCCGGCCGAGCAGGGGCTGGCGGCTCTTGCGGATGGCCCCCGCGGGGCAGACCTCGGCGCAGCAGTAGCAGCGGATGCAGGCCCGCAGGCCGATCCAGGGCAGCCGCAAGGTGCCCCGGCGGACGATGGTCTGGGCCGGGCAGATCTCGCTGCAGCGGCCGCAGGTCGTGCAGCGGGTCAGGTCGATGACTGGCCGATCGACGAGCCAGTCCCGCAGCAGGCGGCTGCGCGTCACCCCCAGCATCAGCGAGTTGCTCGGCGCGCCCCCCGTGGCCGGCAGGAAGGTCGTGCCCGCCCAGCGGTCCAGGGGTTCGCCCGTGAGCTCGAGCCTGGTGAGGTCGCCCTCGCCGAGGCCGCGCCGCACGCCCTCGGCGAGGGCCGGCAGGCGTGCCGGATCGAGGCCGATGACCTGGCAGACGGTGCGATCGAGGGCCACCCCGTCCGCGGAGGCGAGCAGCACGCCCAGGGGCTTCGGCCGACCGCCGGTGCTCGGTCCGTCGCCCTCCAGCGCGAGGATCCCGTCGCAGAGGTGCAGCAGCGCACGGCCGGGGGCCTGGAAGTGGCCCTGGACCGCGCCGTAGAGATCGGCCAGGAGCATGGCGAAGCTGGCCGCGGTCTGCGCCCGGAAGTGCCAGCGGGCCTTCTCCAGACCGGGCACCAGGCCGAAGAGGTTCTTCATGGCCAGGGTCATGCCCACGAGCGCGTGGGTCTTGAGCTTGGGCAGGTTCAGCAGCACGTCGCAGTCGAGGATGGCCTGCGACAGCGCGAAGCTCTTGAAGACCGCGCCCTCCGGGTACGCGAGGTGGGTCGTCGGTCCGAGGCTCGCGGTCGCGACCCCCTCCTCCGCGAGCACCGCGGCGATGCCGGACAGCCGCAAGGCCGCGCCCTGCACCGCCAGGGCCGGGTTGTCGCCGACCACCGGCACCCCGCCGACCCGCTTCACCTCCCGCACCACCGCCCGGACCACCTCCGGGTGCGTGGTGATCGCCTGCTCCGGCCGGGCCGGGATCAGCAGGTTGACCTTGCAGAAGACCCGGGCGCCCGGCCGCACGAAGCGCTCCAGCCCGCCGAGCCCGGTGAACAGGTCGGCCACGGCACGCTGCACCTGCGCCGGCGAGTAATCGGGGCAGTGCGCGAGGGCGACGGTCGGGGGCTGGGCGGGCATGGGCAGCTCCGCCCCGACGTCGCGAGCCGACGGGATCGCCAGCCGCGGCCGGGGGCCAGGATCCATGCCCGGGTGGGGGAGGGGAGTCAAGCCCGGGGAAGATCCGCGGCTCGTCAGGAGGGCCTCGCGGAGCCAGGGCCCGGGGCCGCGGGGCCCTCCTCGGGGACGGATCGACCGCCTGACGTTGCCTCGCTGGCCCGTCCGCGAGTACCGTGGGGAGTGACCTGCCGGCAACCGCCACGGACGCGGCCTGCCCCGCGTGGGTGCTGCCGGGGGCGGGGCGAGGCCTCCATGAAGCTGGCGAGCTGGCTGGAGCTGGGCGCGTTGGGGCTGAGCACGGTGCTGCTCCGCCGGGAGCGGCCGCTCCTCGCCACCCTGATCCTCACGGACGCCTGCAACCTCGCGTGCCAGGGGTGCGCGGTCAGCAACGTCCAGCGTCGCCACGCCCCCTTCGCCCAGGTCCGGGCCGAGATGCAGGCCCTGTACCGGGAGGGGCTACGGATCCTGATCTTCTGCGGCGGCGAGCCCGCGCTCTGGCGTGACGGCGAGCGGGACCTCCACGACCTGATCGCGGCGGCCCGCGCCATCGGCTTCCCCCTGGTGAGCCTGGTCACCAACGGCACCCTCGGGGTGCAGTACCCCGACGCGGACGTCGTCTTCGTCAGCCTCGACGGCCTGCAGCCCGAGCACGATCGCGTCCGGGGGCCGACCTTCGCGCGGATCCTGGCCCGGATCGAGGAGAGCGCGGGGGTGAACCTCTGCGTGTTCTCCACCTTGACGCAGGTCTCCTACCGGTGCCTGCCGGAGCTGGTGCGCTTCGTCTCGGCGCACCCGAAGCTCGGGGCGATCTCGTTCAACTTCCACACCCCGTACGCTGGCACCGAGGAGCTCTGTCTCGACCGGGAGCAGGAGGCCTGGTGCATCCGCACGCTCGGCGAGCTGCAGCGGGCGGGGCACCTGATCGTCAACCTGCCCTCCCAGTTGCCCCGCCACCTCAGCGGCCAGTGGCGCCGGCCCTGTCGCCAGTGCCTGATCTGGGAGGACGGTCGCCGCTGGATCTGCGGGCGCTGCCGGGACATCCCCGGCCTGTGCGAGCGCTGCGGCTACCTGTTCGCGCTCGACGTCTCCCGGCTAGCCGCGGGCGATCCCCGGGCGCTCGGCGACCTGCTCCGGATCTACCCGCGCTGGCTGCGACACGGTGCGCGTCGTCGGGCCGAAGCCGGTGGCGGCCCATGACCTGCAAGCAAGGACTGGGGCTGGACCCATGCTGACCCGCGCGCTGCGACTGCTGCTCGCCCGCTCCTGGCAACCCTTCCGGTTCACGGGGCGCCGGGGCGAACCCCTCGACCTGGACGTTCCCCGGCTCGGACTGTACGTGCACGTCCCGTTCTGCCGGACGATCTGTGACTTTTGTCCCTACAGCAAGCAGCCTCTCGACCGGCCGCTGCTCGAGGAGTACGGCGAGGCCCTCCTCGCGGAGATCGACCTCGTGGCCGGGCAGGGACCGCCACGCCCGGCGACCAGCCTGTACTACGGCGGCGGCACGCCCGCGCTCGCCCTCGCCTGGCTGCCCCGGATCAACGCCGCGCTCGATCGCCACTTCCACCGCGCGGGCCACGCCGGCATCGAGCTGCACCCCGCGGACGTCGATGGGCCCATGCTGCGCGAGCTGCGGTCCTGCGGCTTCGACATGGTCAGCCTCGGGATCCAGTCCTTCCGGGCGGACTCCCTGCAGGCCCTCGGCCGGCGCCCCCTCGACGGCGTGGAGGTGCTGAGCCGGGCCCGGGAGGCCGGCTTCGCGGCCATCGACGTGGACCTGATCTTCTGCCTGCCCGGGCAACGGGAGGCCGACCTGCTGGACGACTTCGAGACCGCGGTCCGGCACGGGGCGACGCAGGTCTCCACCTACCCGTTCATCAACTTCTCCTACACGAACCAGCGGCGACGCGCGCAGGGCCGGCTCGAGAAGCGGCGGATGCTGCGCGCGCTGGCCCGGCGCGCCGACGAGCTCGGCTTCGCGCGGACCAGCGTCTGGACCTTCGCGCGCCGGGGCACCCCGCGCTACTCGTCCGTGACCCGGGAGAGCTTCGTGGGCTTCGGCTCCTCCGCGGCCTCCTTGCTCAAAAATCGCTTCAAGATCAACACGTTCTCGACAAAGGACTACATCCGCAGCGTTGCCGCGGGGGTCATCCCCACCGCCCTCGTCCTGGACTTCGATCTGCGCGCGCGGGCCGCGTACTGGCTCTTCTGGAGCTGCTACGGGCTGGAGATCGACGAGGCCGCGTTCCGGGAGCTGTTCGGCGTCGAGCTGCACCGGGTCTTCGGCAACGAGCTGGCCCTCGCGCGGCGGCTGGGGATCCTGCAGGCCGTGCCGGGCGGCTACCGGCTCACCGAGCGGGGAGCCTACTGGTTCCACCTCGTCGAGCAGGAGTACACCCACCAGTACATCGACAAGACCTGGCGGCTGGGCATGACCGACCCCTGGCCCGCCACCCTCGCGCTGGACTGAGCCCTCCGACGACGCGCGCGGTCACTGCGGGCCCGCGGGCCCCGGTGGACCGGCCGGGAGGATCCCGCGGTCGAGCCCGAACAGGCGCCGGGCGTTGGCGGTGGTGGCCCGGGCGAGCTCCGCAGGGGCGAGGCCGGTGAGCGCGGCCAGCGCGTGGAGGATCTCGGGCAGCTCCTGGGGGCGGACGGTGCCCCGGTGCCGCGACGCGGTGCCGATGTAGGGCGCGTCGGTCTCGAGCAAGAGCTGGGACGGGGGGATGTGCGCCAGGGTGGCGCGCAGGCGCCGGGCCACGGGCCAGGTGACGACGCCCGCGACACCGCAGAGCAGGCCGAGGGGGGCGAGCTCCCGGTAGAGCTCCGCGGAGCCGGCCCAGGCGTGGAGCACGCCGCCGGGCCCCCCCGGCAGCTCCTCGCGCAGGATCGTCGCGAAGCGGGCCCAGCTCTTGCGGCAGTGCAGCAACACCGGCAGCCCCAGCTCCCGGGCGAGTCGGAGCTGCGCGCGCAGCCGCGCCTCCTGCACGTCGAGCCCGGGCGTGGCGAGCTCACCGTCCAGACCGATCTCGCCCATGGCCACGACTCCCGGTTGCACGGCGAGCTCCCGCAGCAGCCGGAGGTCCGTCGCCTGGGCCGCGTCGACCTGGGGGTGGTCGCCGACGGCCGCGAACACCCGGCCCGGGAAGCGCGCGGCCAGCGCCACCGCCTCCCGGGAGCTCGCCCCGTCGATGCCGGGGACGATGACCAGGCCGACGCCCACGGCCGCGGCCGCGTCCAGGACGACGTCGACCTGACCGGCGAGGGGCGGCGAGGTCAGGTGGCAGTGGGTGTCGACGAGCAGCATCGCTCCTCCGTGCAGGATCCGAGGGTAGTCCAGCACGCCGCGCGTGTCGATTCGACTCCGGCCCGTTCGCGGGCTAGACTCCCGGCATGGACCGTGCGCTGCGGATCTTGGTTCTCCTCCTCCTCCTCCTGGCCACCACGTTCGCCGCCTGCAACGAGCCGGGAGTACTCCGCGTCGCCCCGGGAGGAGACGCGTCGATCTGGGACGATGGTACCATCGGCGGGGAGGGGGAAGGAGCCGAAGGGGAGGGGGAAGGGGCCGAAGGGGAGGGGGACGGGGCCGAAGGGGAGGGGGAAGGGGCCGAAGGGGAGGGGGAAGGGGCCGAAGGGGAGGGGGAAGGGGCCGAAGGGGAGGGGGCCGAGGGCGAGGGCGCCGAGGGCGAAGGGGCCGAGGGCGAAGGGGCCGAGGGGGAGGGGGCCGAGGGCGAGGGGGAGGGTGCCGTGGGCGAGGGGGAGGGTGC
>JAVEVO010000200.1:0-11301 GCA_034005005.1 Myxococcota bacterium | reverse complement strand
CCCTCCGCGGGGGGCGGTGCGGGCGATCTGGCGGTCCCCGTGGGCCCGGGCGCGCGGGGGACCACCTACGTCATCACCGGCGGTGCGGGGGCCTTCACCTTCGATCTCCTGGAGCTCGTCGGCGTCGATCCGGCCATCTTGTGCCGGGGGACCCCCGGCTCCCGGGTGTGCGCGGGCGACCACCACTACCTGACCCTCGAGGTCCAGGGCAACCGGCTCACCGTGTAGGCGCGAGCCACTGCGGCCCAGAACTTCGGCAACGACCCCGCGAACCGCTGGCTCATCGATGCCTTCACCCTCACGAAGCAAGGGGTTGAGGTGCTCGATTGCCCTGGCGGCGAGGGCGAGGGCGAGGGCGAGGGCGAGGGCGAGGGCGAGGGCGAGGGGGCAGGGGAGGGGGAGGGGGAGGGCGAGGGACAGCCCCCGGAGTGCACGATCGACGACGACTGCCCGCGCGGGATGGCCTGCGTCGCCCGGCAGTGCCAGCCCGATCCGGGACGGGTGGGCGAAGGCGAAGGGGAGGGCGGGGGCGAAGGTGAGGGCGAAGGGGAGGGCGAAGGCGAAGGTGAGGGCGAGGGCCATGCTCCCCTGGACGCCGGCGGACCCGGGCCCGGCGGGGACGATGGCGGCGAGTCGCCGGTGCGGTCCCGGGACGACATCCCCGACGGGGGCTGCGCGCTCGGCGGCGTCGGGGTGGGCCGCGGCGGGGAGGGCGTGCTCCTGCTGGTGAGCTCGCTCCTGGTCCTGCGGCCTCGGCGTCGTGGCCGCCGCTGACCCCTGCTGACCCCTGCCGCCGGCCGTGGGTGCCAGCCGGCAGGTCGGCACATGGGCGACCGGCGCGGAGGCCGGTCGCCACCCGCTGCTCGGCCGGTCGCCACCCGCTGCTCGGCCGGTCGCCACCCGCTGCTCGGCCGAGCGCCACCCGCTGCTCGGCCGGTCATCTTCGCCGTGACGAGGTACTACGCCCGGGCCCTCTGCTCCAGGTCGTCCCGGCGGTGGCGGCCCTCTTCGCTGGCCGGAGGGGCGTGCAGGTCCCGGGGGGCCAGGTCGGGCGCCCGGCTCTCCAGCTCGTCGAGGCGGGTGCGGATGGAGCGGAGGCTGTCCCGCACCTGCTCCTCGCTGAGGCTGCTGTCCACCGCGTTGTACTCGTCGAGGAAGAAGCGGATCTCCCGCTGCACCGCCCTGTACGCGGCCGCGGCTCCCCGGTGGGCCTCCGCGTGCTCCGCGAGGCGCAGGAAGTTCTGCAGGGTCGTCAGCACCGCGACGAGCAGGGTGACGGCCGAGGCGATGGCCCGGGCCGCGAAGCTGGCGCTGCCCTCCAGCGCGACGAACGCGGCCGTGGTCGCGATCGCCGCCAGGGACACCGCCGGCACCCCGAGCCACAGGTGCCCCCGGCGATACCGGGCCGCGGCCCGGGCGTGCGCACCGGCGAGGTTCGCGGCCGAGGCGACGACGTCGTCGAGGGTCTGGTTGCGGTTCTGCTGCATCGCCTCCCCCGCCGGTGGACCACGAGGGTCGGCCCTCGCCGCTGGATCGCGGCGGCCGGCCGGTCGGTCGGCCCCTGCCTCCGGATACCGCAGCTTACCCCTGGAGCGAGCGTCCTGTCGAGGCGCAGTCAGGTCGCCCCCTGGACGCTGGTGGGCACGAAGCGTATGCTGCCCGTGCCTGGACGTCGACGATCTGCCGGGAGTTGCGCGAGGGTGGCGAAGTGGTCCCAAGGTGCCATCGTAAGTCTTTGAGGCAGTGCTTTTGGTCCATGGCCCTCCTGGGCGTCGCGTGCGTGCTGGCTCCCGCGGCCGCCTCCGCTGGCGGCTTCTCCAACCCCGATTTCGGTATCCGGCGGCTGGGCATGTTCGCGGTGACCGCCCGGCCCGACGACGGCACGGCCCTCTTCCACAACCCCGCGGGGCTGACCCTCGAGCAGGGCACCCGCTTCTACCACGCCCAGTCCTGGTTCTTCCCGAACCTCGGGATCCGTCTGTACGACAGCGAGGGGTACCTGCACCCGGAGCACGAGATCCAGCCGACCCTCAACGTCGGCGCGATCCCCTTCCTCGGCGGGTCGTTCGACCTGGGCTCCCCCCGGCTGCGGCTCGCGGTCGGGGTCTACGCACCCAACGCGTACGGGGCGATGCTCCCCGACGACGAGGCGACCCGCTACTACGTCACCGAGGCCCTGTTCGTCGCGGCCCGGGCCACCGCGGCCGTGGGCTGGGCGGTCACCGAGAAGATGAGCCTCGGCGGGAGCCTCAGCCTGATCCCGGTCTATCTGACCGCCACCCGCAAGATCAACGCCCTGGTGCTCGCCGAGCCCGATCGCCGCTTCGATCCGGTCTCGGCGACGGAGGACTTCGACTCGACCCTCGAGCTGGACGGGCGGGACCTGACCCTGGCCGCGGACCTCGGCGTGATCTTGCGCCCCTTGCCGACCCTGCGCCTGGGGGCCGCGTTCGCCTCGGGCTCGCCCGTCACCCTGGAGGGGGACGTGCGGCTGACCAACCCCGACGGCAGCGAGGTCCGGACGCGCCACCGCACCAGGATGACCTTGCCCTTCACCTTGCGGGCCGGCTTCAACTGGGAGTTCGCGCCCGATTTCCAGCTCGGGGCGGACATCTACTACTGGCACTACCAGGTCTTCCAGGAGCAGCGCACGGAGCTGGACGAGCCGATCCTCGGCATGGCCGAGCTGGTGGACCCCAAGAACTACGGCAACTGCTGGGCCTGGAACGCGGGCCTGCTGTACCGCCTCCACCCGCGGCTGGAGCTGCTGGCCGGCTACCAGCAGGATTTCACGCCGATCCCGGAGCGGACCTTCACCCTGGACAACCCGACCCGGGACCAGAGCGGCGTGTCCCTCGGGGCCCGCTGGCAGGTCAACGAGCGCTGGCGGATCGGCGTCGCGTTCGTGCGCAACTGGTTCGAGCTGGCCGACGTGCAGACGAGCCTGGCCAACCCGCCGGCCAACATGAAGGGGCACGGCGGCAACACCGAGTTCGGCTTCGATCTGTCCTGGGCCCCCTGGGCCGAAGGCGTGGCCACGGAGGCCGACCGATGAGCACGCTCGTGGACCCGCCCCCGGGACCCGCCTGGCCGCCCACCGGCGAGGTCGAGCCCGGGCTCCCCCTGCAGTGGACCGATCATCCGGACAACCCCCTGCTCGGCCCCCCCTTCCCCGAGCCCCTGCTCGCCGACCCCTGCGTGCTGTTGCCCGCGGACTCGCCCGACGGCCAGTGGCACCTCTTCGCCCACGGCGTCCTGCGTGGGGTCCACCACTACGTCGGCGAGGACGGCGTGCGCTGGCGTCGCGTGGGCCGCGTCCGCCACGGCCTGCGGCCGTACCTCGTCCGCGCCCCTCAGGGGGACTACCACCTCTTCTACGAGCAGCTCGTGCTGCCTCTCGGCAGCCGGATCGTGCGTGTCCGCTCCACCGACCTGCAGCGGTTCTCTCCGCCCGAGGTCGTGCTCGCGCCGACCCTGCCCTGGGAGGGGCGCCGGGTGCCGACCTGCGGCAACCCCTGCGTGCTGCCGCGGGAGGGGGGCTGGTGGCTCTACTACAGCGCGGCCCAGGTGTGGCTGCCCGACTGCAGCTATCCGGAGCCACGCCACATCGGGCTGGCGCGTGCCACCAGCCTGGAGGGCCCCTTCGAGAAGCTGCCCGCGCCGTTGATCTCGCCCTCGCCCGCGGTGCCCCACCGCAACCTCGGCGCGGGCGCCATGAAGGTGATCCCCGATCTCCGTCAACCAGCGAGCCAGCGCCTGTGGGGCTTCACCAACGGCATCTACACCGACCTGCAGGGTCGCTCCCGCTCGGATATCCGCCTGCTGCTCTCCGACGACGGCCTGAGCTGGCGCGAGGCCTGGGACCAGCCCCTGCTCGCGCCCGCGGGCCCGGGCTGGAAGCGGGCCCTGGTCTATGCCCTCGACGTCCGGCGAGTCGGGGATGCGCTCTGGATGTACTACAACGCCCGGGACGGCTGGCGTGTCGGCCGGGAGCGCATCGGCCTGGCGACCTGCCCCCTGTCCCCCTGAGCCGTCCGACCGGCGGGCGCCGGCGGTGACCGGGACCTCCCCATTGGGGCCTCGCTTGTCCTCGGAGACGTTTCCCGCGATATCTGGAACACCTCGACCACGGCAGGGCCCGGCTCTGCTCCGGAGTGAACGATGTCGACCACCGTCCTCGGGATCAACTGCGCGTACCACGAGTCCGCGGCCTGCCTGCTCCGCGACGGCCGGATCGTCGCGGCGGTCGAGGAGGAGCGCTTCAACCGGGTCAAGCACGCCAAGCACTCCCGGGTCGACAACGCGGACGAGCTGCCCCTGCAGGCCATCGCCCACGTGCTGCAGGCCGCCGGGATCGCGCCCGCGGACGTCGACCACGTCGGCCTCTCCCTCGATCCGGCGCGGCGGCTGGAGGCCAACCGGGACCTGCAGGAGCCCGGGGTGGCGCCAGGGGATTTTGGTACCCCCGAGGGCGAGGAGACCTTCTACCGGAGCTGCCGCCACGCGGGCGAGCTGCTCGCGGCCCGGTTCCCCCGGGCGACGGTCCACCACCTCTCCCACCACCTCTGCCACGCGGCCAGTACCTTCTTCCCCTCACGTCATGCGCGGGCCGCGGTGCTGGTCGTCGACGGGATCGGCGAGTCCTGCTCGACCTGGCTCGGGCTCGGTGAGGGCAACCAGCTCACGACCCTGGGCGAGGTGAGCTACCCCAGCTCCCTCGGGTTTTTGTGGGAGAAGATCTCCGAGCACCTCGGCTTCGACGTCTACGGCGGGCCGGGCAAGGTCATGGGCTACGCCTGCCTCACGGATCCCATCGGCGAGGACAGCCGGACCGACTACGCGGCGCGCTTCCGCCAGGTCGTCCAGCTCACGGACGACGGCTTTGCCATCGACAACCGGGTGACCCGCTTCCGCACGGGCGACTTCTCGGGGCTCGAGCCCTTGTTCGGCCCCCGGCGCACCGAGATCGTCGACCGCTTCGAGGAGGCGAGCATCGCGTCCGGCCTGCAGACGGTGACCGAGGAGACCCTGCTCCACCTCGCCCGGCGGCTGCACGCGCGCACGGGGGCCGACGCCCTCTGCCTGGCAGGAGGCGTCGCACTCAACTGCGTCGCCAACACCCGGCTGCTCCAGGAGACGCCCTTCGGGAGCCTGCACGTGGAGTCCGCGGCCAACGATGCGGGGACCGCGCTCGGCGCGGCCTGCCTGCTCTGGTGCCAGGTCCTCGGCCGGGAGCGGCCCCGGCTCGACCACGCGCTCCTCGGTCCCGCGTTCGACGACGTCGCCATCGACGCCGCCCTGAAAGAAGCGGGGTTGCAGGCCGAGCAGCCCGACGACCTGGCCGCGCGCTGCGCCCGGCTGATCCACCGGGGGGGCCTCGTCGCCTGGTACCAGGGGCCGCTCGAGTTCGGCCCCCGGGCGCTCGGCGGGCGCTCGATCCTCGCGGACCCGACCCGCTTCGACATGCGCACGCGGCTCAACGCCAAGGTCAAGGAGCGGGAGTCCTTCCGCCCCTTCGCACCCTCGGTGCTCGCGGAGGACCTCGGGCGGCATCTTGTGGTACCAAAGGACATGGACGCGGCCGAGTACATGCTCCTCGCCCTGCCGACCCGGGAGCGCGCGGACGCGCAGCGCATCCCCGCGGTGGTCCAGGAGAACGGGAGCACCGGCGTCGCCACCTCCCGCATCCACGTCGTGCGCGACGAGGTCAACCCGCCCTACGCCCGGCTCCTGCGGGAGCTGAAGCGGCTCAGCGGCCTCGGGATGGTGCTCAACACCTCGTTCAACATCAGCGAGCCCATCGTCTGCACGCCGCAGCACGCCATCCGCACGTGGTTGCGCTCGAAGATGGACGCCCTGGCCATCGGCTCCTTCCTGGTGCAGCGGTGAGCGAGCCCTTCGACCCCCGACAGCCGGCCCACGTCGAGCGGGTCGCGAGCTGGCTCGCGGGCGAGCCCATCGTCCGGCTGATCGTGATCCTCCGGGCGGTCGGCTGCGGCTATGCCCGTGGCCCGACGGGCGGCTGCACCATGTGCGGGTTCTCCGCCCTCACCAGCGGGGGCGAGCCCGTGGCCACGGCCGACCTCGTCGCCCAGGTCGAGGCCGTCCTGGCCGATCCCGTGCGGCTCGCCGGGGTCGCCGAGGTCGATCTGTACAACTCGGGGTCCTTCTTCGCGGACGACGAGATCCCCGCCGCGGCGCGTTCGGCAATGCTGGCACGGCTCGGCGGCCTCGGGCTCCGGCGAGTGCTGGTGGAGTCACGTCCCGAGCACCTCACTCCGGAGAAGCTGGAGGCGGCACGTGCCGCGCTGGGCGAGACCGAGCTCGAGGTCGGCATCGGCCTGGAGAGCGCGGACGACCGGGTCCGGGAGGTGCTGGTGCGCAAGGGCTTCAGCCGCCCGCAGTTCGAGCGGGCCGCAGCCCTGCTCGGCCGTGCCGGCGCCCGGCTGCTGGCCTACGTCGTGCTCAAGCCGCCCGGGCTCGCGGAGCAGGAGGCCATCGAGGACGCGGTGCGGACGATCTCCTGGGTGCACGCCACCGGCCGGCAGCACAAGGTCCCGACCCGGGCCGCGCTCGAGCCGATCTTCGTCCCGGCCGGCACCGCGCTCGAGCGAGAGTTCCTGGCCGGGCGCTACCAGCCGCCGAGCCTCTGGTCGGTGGCGGAGGTCGTGCGCCGCGCCCACCTCTTCGGCGAGATCCTCGTGGGCCTGAGTGACGAGGGCCTGGCCGCGGGCCGGATCCCCGCGGGTTGCCCGCGGTGCACCTCCATGCTGCGCCAGGCGCTGGGTCGCTACAACCGGGAGCGCCGCGTCGAGTTGCTCGTCGGTCTGGTCTGTCCCGACTGCCACCCGCGGCCGGTGTAGCGTCTCGGACGACGAGCAGCGTCCTGTTGGCAACTATCCGAAAGAAAAGGGGAACGTCATGTTCGACCACCTCCTCGACCCCGTCGCCCGCGCCCTGCGGGAGGAGGTCCGCGACCTCGTTCGCTGGGTCCCGCGCGACTGGATCCTGGCCATGGACCGCGACGAGCTGCAGTTCCCCCGGGAGTTCCTCGCGGAGGCCGGGCGCCGCAACCTGCTCGGCGTGCGCCACCCCCGACGGTGGGGTGGGCGAGGGCTGAGCTGGGTCGAGACCTGCATGGTCATGGAAGAGGTGGGCGTGCTCGGCTACATCTCCGCCTGCACCTTCGGCGTGGGCGCGGAGCTGGTGTGCGACGCGGTCGTCCGGCACGGCACCGACGAGCAGCGGGAGCGCTATGTCCAGCCGCTCCTCGCGGGCCGGATCTTCGCGGCCGAGTGCCTCACCGAGCCCCGCGGGGGCTCCGATTTCTTCGGGACGACCTCCCGGGCGGAGGACGTGGGCGACCACCTGCTGCTCAATGGCAGCAAGCGCTTCATCGTCGGCGGCGCGGTCGCCGACTACTTCCTCGTCTATGCGCGCACCAACCCCGACGTCGCCCCCCACCAGGGGCTGAGCTGCCTGCTGGTGGACCGGGGGCCGGGGGTCGAGACGGACTACCTCTACGGGCTGATGGGCTGCCGGGGTGGCGGCACGGCCCGCGTCGTCTTCCGCGACGTCGTCGTCCCGAAGCGCAACGTGCTCGGACGCCTCCACGGGGCGCAGGAGGTCTTCTACCCGATGATGATCCCCGAGCGCCTCGGGACCGCGGCCATGACCATCGGCGCTGTCCGCCCGGCCCTCGACATCGCCACCCGCTACACCCGCCGGCGCAAGGCCTTCGGCAAGCCCATCGCCGACTTCCAGGGGGTCAGCTTCCAGGTGGCCGAGGCCGTGACCCTGCTCGACGCCGCGCGCAGCCTGGTCTACACCACCGCCCGGGCCGTGGACGCCGGCGTCGAGGCGGCCCGGGTCCGGCGCCTGGTCAGCGAGACGAAGCGCTTCGTCACCGAGTCCTGCCAGCGGGTCGCGCGCATCGCTCTGCAGGTCATGGGGGGCATCGGTTACACCAACGTCTATCCGGTCGAGCGGATCGTGCGCGACCTCGAGCTGGCCAGCATCTGGACCGGCACCAGCGAGGTCATGAGCCTGATCGTCGCGCACGAGTGGTACAAGGAGCAGGCGACCCGGCCGGCCGCGGCGCGGCTGCGGGACTCGGAGCAGGACGCGGAGCGGGCCGGTGACGAGGAGGAGAAGGTCTTCGACTGACGAGGGATCGCCGGGGTCGGCACCGGCTGCGGTGGTCCGCCGCTTGATCTCGAGGGTTGCCGACCCTAGATTGCAGAGGATGTCGCGCTGCGTGGGCCGGATCGTCCTACTCGTCCCCATCGCCCTGGGACTTTCGTTTCAGGGCTGTCGGGCGGTCGTCGCCCCCCTCCCACGCCCCGCGACCACCCCGTCGGAGGCTCCCGTGACCGAACCCAAGCTGACCCATGAGCTGCTCGTCCAGGCGACCGCTGCGGCCGGAGATCGCGTCCTCGCCGAGCTGACCGCCAGCCCCACGGCCTACTACACCAAGGCGGTCCCGTTCCCCGCCTTGACGCAGGTGCGCGTCTTCCGCGTCGTGCCCCTGGAGAGCAGCCAACCCCTGGACTGGCTGGTCGCGGTCGCGCGCGACCGGCCGGAGGCGACCGTGCTGACCCTGCACCCGGCCGGCGTCGGGAAGGTGCTCCTCGCGGACCCGGCCGCCCGCCTCCAGGCCGACCTGCCGCGGCTCGTCTATGAGCTGTCCCGCCCCCGGGCGGTCGCCACGAGCTTCGTGGACCAGGCCGAGAGGCTCCCCGTGCGGTTGCGGTCGGCCTTCGCCCCACCCACGACCTCGGCCAGCGAGCAGGGGGTCACGGGCCGGTTCCAGGTCCTCGACGAGGGGCGGCTCTATTCCTGGAGCTATGACTTTCGTCCCGACAACTACGAGCTGCGCAAGCAGGAGCTCGCCGCCGGAGGTGCCCCATGAGCCTGCAATCCGCCGAAGCAGTGAAGACGGGCACCGGGATGGCCAGCGGGGCCGAGTCGGGCGCCGGCGGCGCCAGCGCCCGGGCCAAGAAGGACCTCCGGGGGCTCGGCTACGAGGAGCAGAACGCCGCGCTCGATCCCGGCGCCGTCGCGGAGCCGGAGCCTGGGGATACCCCTGCAGCTCCGGAAGCGCCAGCGAGGGTCTCCGGTGATCCGATCCCCACGGACATCCGTGAGGACCTGTTCACCAAGCTCGCGGCCATCCCCCGCGTCAAAGAGGTCCTCGACGCGATCGAGGCGGCCAAGGGCCTCGACTTCCCCATCAAGTGGTCGGATCAGGGGACCTTCCAGAGCGGCGGGGCGATCTACCTGCGCACCACGAGCACGCCGGAGAGCTGGGTCGCGAGCCTGGCCCACGAGCTGGTCCACCTGCAGACCTACGTCGAGGGCAAGGCCGCCAACGCCGCGGCCCAGACCAAAGAAGAGTTCGTCGCCGCCAAGATGGACGACGAGATCAACGCCCAGGTGACCACCTACGTGGCCCTGCTCCAGCAGGGGGAGACCTCGAACTCCAGCGCAGGCTTCGACGAGTTCTACGCCTTCTTGACCGCGGACCACGCAGAGGCGCTCACGGGCAAGAAGTGGACGGAGATCGCCACGTTGGCGCGCACCTGGATGGTCGACAAGTACAAGAACGAGTGGGTGACCAACAACACCCAGGAGAACTATTACACCTACTGGGGCAACCACTGGGACGACGTCAACGGGGTCCAGTGACGCTGCTCGCCGGATGCCCCGCGTGAGCCCGCCCGGCCTCCTGTCCCGGCCGCCACGGTTCGGCCTGACCGTGCCCAGCCCCCTCGGCCCCCTGCACCTGCTCGCAAGCCCGGACGCCCTGGTGGGCCTACGCTTCGCTGATGAGTCGCCCGCCGCGGCGGGTGAGGTCCTGACCGGTTCGGGGCACGCGGTGCTCGCCCGCGCGGCCCGCGAGCTGGCCGAGTACTTCGCCGGGGAGCGGCAGCGCTTCTCCGTCCCCCTGCACCTCGCCGGCACCCCCTTCCAGCAGGCGGTCTGGCAGGCCTTGCAGGCGATCCCCTGGGGCGAGCAGCGCTCCTACCAGTGGCTGGCCGCGCAGGTGGGCCGACCCCGGGCCACCCGGGCCGTCGGCTCGGCCAACGGCCGCAACCCCTTGCCCGTCATCGTGCCCTGCCACCGGGTGATCCGGGCCGACGGCTCCCTGGGGGGGTACTCCAGCGGCCTGGCCATCAAACACTGGCTGCTCGCCCACGAGTCTCGCGGCTAGCGGCGTGGTCGCGAGCGACCGAGGGAGCGGCATCTCCCTCAGGGGGTGGCGGGCGGTGGCGAGGAGGCGGAGTCGCCGGGTCGCCAGGTCTGCTCCGCGGGGCTGGGCGCCGTCGCCGGTGTGGCGCTGCTCCCCCCACCACAGAGCCCGTGGCACTTGGCCTCGCACGCGCTGCGGGTGTCCACGGGGATGGTGACGCCCGCCTCCTGGGTCTGGAAGTCGGGGTGCGGCTCCACCGTGAGACAGCCCCGCAGGCACTCGTCCATCCGGGCTCGGCACTCGGCCGTCACCCCGACGGGCCAGCACGCGGGGAGGAAGACGGCGGCGGCCAGGAGGAGCAGGGGGAGGAGCACGGGCCGGAGGCGTCCGCGCCTGCCGTGGGCCACGTCGCCTCCCGGGTTGGGTCGCCGCTGCCGGGGCCTCGCTCTCTCGACCATGGTTGCCTCCTCCTCGCCCCGGCGAGTGTAGCAAGGATGCGGGGAGAGGGACAGGGAGGGGCCGCGCGCGTCCCGCGCGCCCACGATTGCCGCCGCAGCAGGCTCTTGCTATCTTCCCCGGCATGATGGTCACCTTCATCACACACCGGTCGTTCTTCGCCACTCATCCTGGGCGTGCGGCCCTGTTCCTGCTCGCGCTGGGGCTGCTGCCGGGCTGCCTGAAGAACGATCCTCCGGCCATGGTCCTCGCCGACCTGGATGGGGGCGGTGAGGGGGAGGGCGCGGAGGGTGAGGGCGAGGGCGCGGAGGGTGAGGGCGAGGGCGCGGAGGGGGAAGGCGAAGGGACCGAAGGAGAGGGGGAAGGTGCGGAAGGGGAGGGCGAAGGGACTGAAGGCGAGGGAGAGGGCACCGAGGGGGAAGGCGAAGGCTCCGAGGGCGAAGGCGAAGGGACCGAGGGCGAGGGCGAGGGCGCGGAGGGAGAGGGCGAAGGGACCGAGGGCGAGGGGGAGGGCGCGGAGGGAGAGGGCGAGGGGACCGAGGGTGAGGGGGAGGGCTCGTGCGTGCCCTCGGACGACGAGGACCTCACCTGCGACGATCAGGACGACGACTGCGACGGGGAGACCGTCGAGGACTGTCCCCCGCGGCTGGTCT
>JAVEVO010000199.1:0-11353 GCA_034005005.1 Myxococcota bacterium | reverse complement strand
AGGAGTCGGCGAGCTGGCCACCCGAGCACGTCGTCTGGCGCGTCGAGGCGCCAGCACCCGTGCCGAAAACGGTATCCGCCGAAACGAAGTCCTCGTCGACCTGGCCGTCACAGTCGTCGTCGACCCCGTCGCAGGTGGTGTCGTCCTCGGCGCGGGGGCTGCCGGGCGTACAGGAGTCGGCGAGCTGGCCACCCGCGCACGACTTCCGGCCCGTCGCGGCGCAAGCCCCCGTCCCGCAAACGGTATCGACCGATGCAACGTCCTCGTCGACCTGGCCGTCACAGTCGTCGTCGACGCCGTCGCAGGTGATGTCGTCCACGGCGAGCGGGCTGCCAGGCGTGCAGGAGTCGGCGAGCTGACCGTCAGCGCACGACTTCCGGCCCGTCGCGGCGCAAGCCCCCGTCCCGCAAACGGTATCGACCGATGCAACGTCCTCGTCGACGTCGTCATCGCAGTCGTCGTCGACACCGTCGCAGGTGATGTCGTCCACAGCGAGCGGGCTGCCGGGCGTGCAGGAGTCGGCGAGCTGACCGTCAGCGCACGACGACCGGCCCGTCGCAGCGCAAGCCCCCGTCCCGCAAGCGGTTTCCGTCGAAGCAAAGTCCTCGTCGGTGCGGCCGTCGCAGTCGTCGTCCTTCCCGTCGCAGGTGGCGTCAGCGGCCGCCGGGGCTCCTGGCTGGCAGGTGTCCGTCACCTTGCCCTGCGCGCAGCCGGTGTGCCCCGTGGAAGCGCAGGCGCCCTCCCCACAGGTGGTGTCGATGCTGGTATAGTCCTCGTCGGTACGGCCGTCGCAGTCCTCGTCGACGCCATCGCAGCGCGAATCGGTGGCCGCGGTGGGGGTGCACGCGGGCGGCGCACCGCAGCGGCACTCCTCCCAGCTCTCCCCGTCCGGGGCACACGTCTGCACTCCCAGCTCGCCACCGAGGCAGTTGCAGGACTGGGTGGTCCCGGGTCCACAAAGCAAAGGCGGATCCGCGTCCGGCAGGGTGCAACCCCCCAGCAGCAGAAAGAAGCTGACCAGCAGGCCAGCGCTCCCCAAACGGCGACCCGGCCTCGGGGGGACGACCGGGAGACGCCACGACGAGCGAGACGACCCTGACGAGACTTTCATCACGACCTCCTGGACAGTGGATGGGCATCCGACCCCTCAGCAGGGACCGTGCCAGTCTGGTCGGGATGGCCTCGCGGCCCGTCGTGGGCATCCGTCAGGGAGCGAAACCAAGCGTATGGCTGTAATTGTGCAACAAGATTCAGTTGCAGTGCATCGTCAGATCGGTTGCACCGAAACAGCGGTGCAACACCCTGGCGACAGGTGCCGCGTGGCGATGCCAACCGGGGAGGCGCTGTTCGGAAGGCCAGGGTGCAGGAGGGGTTTTACCAGGTCGCGGAGAAATCGTCCCAGTAGGACGTATGGCTGCCCCCGCCCGAACGGTCCACGCCGAGCAGGATGCTCTCGAGCGGGATCGCGGGGATGGCCACCGAGACGGACCCCGTCGTCGCGCCGTCGCTCACCTCGAAGGTCGCCCGGCCATCCCTGATGAGGACGTGCAGGTGGTACCAGCGATTGGCCGACCAGGCCGGCGCGCCCGGGATGGCCACCTCGTCCTCCATGTTGCCGTTGACGCGATAGCGCCAGCTCGTCTCGCGGAAAATGATCCGGAGGAACGTCGACCGGTCCTGGCGCCCGATCTCGAGGTAGTCGACCGGGTTGGAGATGGTCGCAAAGTACGAGACCCGGACGTCGAGCTGCCCAGGAGGCGGATCGAGCAGCACGTGGACGCCAGACCCGTTGTAGCCGGAGGTCTGGATCGACAGGCTGCCGGAGGACGTCTGCTCGCTCGAGTAGGCGAGCTGCTCTCCAGCCTGCTGGTTGGGAAGCCAGCCGCTGGCCACCGGTGAAGCCCCGGCCACCCCGGGAGTACCGTCGAGGGTCACGTCGCCGCTGTCCCGCAGGCAGGTGCCCTCGTCGGTGCAGGTCGCGACGAAGGGGTCTGCAGCCTGCCAGACGGTGGGCAGGGGCCGGAGCAGCTCCGCGGGCTCGGCCCGGCGGCTCAGGACCCGGGCCTCGTCGATGGTCCCGTGGAAGTGCTGGACCCCGCCCTCCCGGTAGCCGAGGGTCAGCTCCGTGGAGGTCACCGGAGCCAGGCTCAGATCCCCCGTGGCGAGCGTGCCTGCCTGCAGGCTGCCATCCTGGTACAGGGTCGTCGCGGCTTGACCGTACTGGTGCATGAGCGCGAACGCGTGCCCGTGGCCGTCGACCAACGGGACCGGGCTCGCCTCGTAGGCCGTGCTCTGCGCGCCCGCGGCATCGACAAAGGAGAACTGGAGCACATCCGGGGACTTCAGGGCGAGCTGCGCCGCCGGGAGGTGCTCCCCCGTGGCGGCCGTGGTGGCCAGCAGCGTGTGCACGGTGCTCGCCCCCCCCACCGACGCCGGCTGCGCCACCGCCTCCAGCGTCAGCTCGTCCCCCGTCTCCCAGGCCGGGAAGGGGGCGATCTTCACCCCGTCGTCCACCCCGTCGAACATCCAGGCGGCTCCCCGGGAGCCGGCCGCGGGCGCGGGCAGGCCATTGGCGCCCACCGGCACGCCGTGGCGCCGGTTCGTGGTGATGTCCACCGCCAGGCCGTCAGCCACGTCGGCGAAGCGCCACCAGCCCTCGTAGCCGCGCGCCGGCGACAGCAGCCCGCCGCCCGGGATCAGCTCGCTGGCCGTGGCTTCCGGCGAGCCCCACTGGAGGGCGTAGGGCCGATACGGGTAGCGGCCTTCGGCGTCCGCTTGCGCCGCGGTGGCGACGAAGAACCGCACCCGGGGCAGGGGGTGGGCCC
Organism: Myxococcota bacterium; assembly: GCA_034005005.1. Lineage (GTDB taxonomy): Bacteria > Myxococcota_A > JAVEVO01 > JAVEVO01 > JAVEVO01 > JAVEVO01. The sequence continues at coordinate 8,528 of JAVEVO010000199.1, read as the reverse complement.
GCTTGTAGAGGTAGTCCGCGGAGCGGGCGACGTCGTGGACCACCACCTCGTCGAGGAGGCCGATGAAGGGCAACACCGGTACCCCGTCGTCCCCGTCGTGATACGCGCCGAGGTAGGGCGCCAACCCGGCCAGGGTCAAATTTTCAGTATTGTCGGGTACCTGCATGATCTGCAGGCCATCGAGGAAGAGCGAGTAGGTGCGGTGCGCGCGGTCCCGCACCACGGCCAGGTGGTGCCAGCGGCCGTCACGAACGTCGCGGGAGACGGTCAGGTCCGTGCTCACCGAGCTGCTGTCCCGCAGGTGGGTATAGATCCGCCCGTCCGGACCGGACGCGAGGTGCAGCTCGCTCCGGTCCCCGCCGTTCATATCCGTCCCGAAAAACGCCAGCCCCCGCCCCGCGCCAGCGCCCACCGGGATCTTCGCCCAGAGCTCGAGCGTGAACGAATCCCCGGCACCGGGACGCAGGCTCATGCCCGAATCGACCCACTGGGTGCCGTCGAAGGCCATCCCACCGGAATCCGGTCCGAACCGGCCATGCCCTGCGGTGGCTCCTTGATTGGTCGAGGTCCAGCTCCCTGTCAGCTCCTTCGCGTCTCCGTCCAGCGGCCAGTAGGCCAGGACGTGCCCGTCCAGGTCCGCGGCCTGGTCGGCCAGGGGCAACGCTCCCTCGGTCTCGAAGGGGATGGGGCGGCCATCCTCGAGCACGCGCAGGTCGTCCGCGTCGGGCTGCATCCCGGCCAGCAGCGGGGTGCCCCAGGGCCGACGGGAGTCGTGGTAGGCCCGCACCTCCAGCGGCGAGAGAGGGCGATCGAGCAACAGCACCTCGTCCAGCGCGCCGAGGAAGGAGCGGCCCTCGCAGAGCGCGCCCCCACCGCAGCGGCCGATGTGCAGCGAGGATGCGGTGGCGTTGATCCGCCCGGTGAAGGGCTGGACCGCCGCGAGCGCGCCGTTGACGTACAGCAGCAGCCGCTGCCCGTCATAGACGCCGCAGACCTGGCTCCACTGGCCAGCCGGGATCGGCGTGGCGGCCCGGACGGTGGCCCCCGCAGAACTCCAGACCACGAACTGAGGCTTGAGCACGTAGTTGCTGCCCGCCCCAGGAGAAGCACCGAACCCGAGCGCGAAGGCGTCGGTGGCGTCATTGCCATCGCCCTGGTAGTCCTTGGCCACGGCGATCATCTCTTCGTTGGCCACCCCCGGGGAGGCGTCCGGCTTGCCCCAGGCGCAGACGGTGAATGCCCTGAAGCCGTCCAGATCCGCGGCGTCGGGGCCGTCCAGGTACTTGTTGCGGTCGCAGACCAGCGCCCCGTGCGGGGTCCCGTCGAAGCCTGCGGCGGTGCCGGCGCCGTGCACCGTGAGGTCGTGCTCCCGGGCCGCGTCCGCGCCGTCGCCGTTCAGTCGCCAGTGAGCCACCACCGAGGAATCCAGGTACCCGCCGGCCACCAGCGGGATCTCGAGCAGGTCGTCCTTGCGCGAGAACGAGGAGTCCCCCGGCGTCTGCCCGGGCTCCCGCAGGGTGAGCGCCATCCGCTGGAGCACGCCGCCGCATTCCTCATCGGTGCTGCCGTCGCAGTCGTCATCGACCCCGTCGCAGGTGGCGTCATCCGCCGCTAGGGCGCTGCCGGGCGTACACGCAGTCTCCTCGCCACCCGCGCCAGCGGAGCGGGCCGCGCAGGGCCCCGTCCCGCTCGCGATGGGGACGTAGTCCTCGTCGGCCGTGCCCGAGCAGTCGTCATCGACGCCGTCGCAGGTGGTGTCGACCGCGGCGAGGGGGCTGCCCGGGGTGCAGGTGGTCTCGTCACCGCCCACGCAGCCGGAGACGGCCGCGCAGGGCCCCGTCCCGCAAGCGATGGGGACGTAGTCCTCGTCGGCCGTGCCCGAGCAGTCGTCATCGACGCCGTCGCAGGTGGTGTCATCCGCCGCAAGGGCGCTGCCGGGCGTGCACGCGGTTTCCTCGCCACCCGCGCAAGCGGAGCGGGCCGCGCAGGGCCCCGTCCCGCAAGCGATGGGGACGTAGTCCTCGTCGGCCATGCCCGAGCAGTCGTCGTCGACGCCGTCGCAGGTGGTATCCACCGCGGCGAGGGGGTTGCCGGGAGTGCAGACCTCGTCGACCTCGCCATCCCAGCAGGAGGTGCTGCCCGCCGCGCGGCAGGCGCCCAGGCCACAGGTCACGGCCTGGGGCTGATAGTCCTCGTCCAGCTCGCCGTCGCAGTCGTCGTCGACCTCGTCGCAGGTGAGGTCCTCGTCGAAGAGCGCCACGGCCGGGGAGCAGGAATCCGTGACCTGGCCCCCGGCGCAGGCGGTGCGGCCCGTGGACGCGCAAGGCCCGTGGCCACAGGTGGTGTCCACGGGGACGTAGTCCTCATCGGCCACCTCGTCGCAGTCGTCATCCTTGCCGTCACAGGTGGCATCATCCGCCGCGGCCTGTCCCGGCGTGCAGGAGTCGGCGAGCTGGCCGTCGACACAAGTGTGCTGACCCGTCGACGCGCAAGCCCCAGTTCCGCAAGCGGTCGCGGTCGGGACGTAGTCCTCGTCGGCCTCGCCGGAACAGTCGTCGTCGACCCCGTCACAGGTGGCGTCGACCGCCGCGAGGGGGCTGCCGGGCGTGCAGGAGTCGGCGAGCTGACCGCCAGCGCACGACGTCTGGCCCGTCGCGGCGCAAGCCCCCGTCCCGCAAACGGTATCGGCCGAAACAAAGTCCTCGTCGACCTGGCCGTCGCAGTCGTCGTCGACCCCGTCACAGGTGGCGTCGACCGCCGCGAGGGGGCTGCCGGGCGTGCAGGAGTCGGCAAGCTGGCCGCCCGTGCAGGAGATCTGGCCCGTCGCGGCGCAGGCCCCGGTTCCGCAAGCGGTCGCGGTCGGAGCGAAGTCCTCGTCGGTGCGGCCATCGCAGTCGTCATCGACCCCATCGCAGCGGGTGTCGCTCGCCGCGATGGGGGTGCAGGTAGGCGGCACGCCGCAGTAGCACTCCTCCCAGCGCTCACCGTTCGCGGCACACGCTTGCACTCCCAGCTCGCCAGCGGGGCAGCGACAGGGCTGGGTGGTCCCGGCTCCACAAAGCGGCGGGAGATCCATGTCCGGGAGGGTGCAGCCACCGGTCAACGACAACAGGGAGCCAGCCAACAGGCCGACGAGTGTCGAGCTGAAGTCCGGACCCGGTGGGACGACCGGAAGACGCCACGACCCACGAGACGACCTGGACGAGGATGGCATCAAGACCTCCTGGACGACGGATGGTTCGCCAGATTGGCGGATTGGGACTGTACCGGCCCCGTCCAAACGTCCGCGCGGTGCAGCGGTGGCCTCCGTCGGAGAGCACGGCCGAGCGTACGGCGGTGATGATGCAACAGGGCTCCGTTACAGTGCATCCATAAAATGGTTGCAGTGAAACAAGGGTGAAACACCGCGGAGTGGCGGATGTGACATCAGGTGCCCGTCAGAAGCGGATGCTCAGGGAGCAGGTGCGGCCCGCAGGTAAAAAGCTGATTGTTTTCATGGGGCTCTCATCGCCTGGGGCCGAGTCCGCCGCCGTGATCCGCTGCCACGCGAACCACCCGCCGCCGGCCAGCGCGGCCGCGGCAGCGAGACCGAAGCCGGCGTTGGCCACCAGCAAGTGCCTGGCGGCGTCGTCCCGGTGCTGCTGCCAGAGCTCCCGGTCGGCGCCGGGGGTGGCGCCGAGCTGCTGGGCCTCGTCGATCTCGCCCTGGGCCAGCGTGTAGAAGACGACGCCGGTCGCGAGCGCCGCGACGGCCGTGCCCGCGGCGATCCAGCTCGCCAGCGGGACGAGCGGCTGATCCGGCCCCTCCCGCGTCAGCCGCGAATCTGGAGCGAAACCCACGTGCGGCGTGGCGCCCTGGCTCCCGGCCGCCGCGGGCGGAGGCGGAGCTCCGGCTCCCTGCGGCGGGAGCACCGCCTCGACCCGGATGACGGCCCCCGGACCGACCTGGATGCCGGCGACGAAAGGCAGATGGCCCTCCTTGCTCAGCCCGATCTGGTGCTCCCCGGGCGCGACCTCGAGCCCGCCCGGCAGCGGGGTCTGCCCGACGTCCTGGCCATCGAGGACCACTTGCGCGCCGTCCAACACGTTCGCCAGCTCGATGCGCCCGGGGGCGTTTTCGGCCACCAGCTTCAACTCCAGCCGCTGCGGGCCTTCCCGGGTCAGGGTCAGCTCCTGGACCAGCGGCAGGTGCCCCTCGAGCGCGAGCCGGAGGCGCCGGGTGCCAAAGGGCAGCCAGCGGGACAACGGGGTGATGCCCGCTGGCTGGATGCTGCCGTCCAGGTGCACGGTCGCGCCGGGCGGCGTGCTGGTGATCTCCAGCCGGGCCATCGTCAGCGAGATCTTCTCCTCGAGGTACTGGATCGTGGCCTCGACGTCTCCTTTGTTGGGAGCATTGGGCTCCTGCTCGAGGAAGGCCCGGTAGCTCTCCAGAGCATCGACGTACTTGCCTTGTTTCTCTTGGCATTTTCCGATGTTGAAGATCAGCCGGGACGAGGGCCTGGCGGTCTGGGCCGTGCGGAAGCTCTGCTCGGCCGCCTCATAGCGGCCCGCGGCGAAGTGCTCGGCCCCCTGCTCGAAGTGCCGGTCGAACTCCTTGGAAGAGGGCGGCTTCGCATCGCTCTCGCCGGTCGGGAGGATGAAGACGAAGGCGACGGCGCTCGCCACGAGCAGCAGGCTTCGACCGAAGCCGCGGCCGGCGGCAGGGCGCAGGTACCAGCAGAGCAGGTTCTTTCCTTTGCTCAAACCGAATTCTCCTCGATATTTTCTATCGTTGCGTGACAAGGGCACCGAGGCCGCGGCGACTCAAACCCCGCGACCCGCGGCGCTCATCCCTGCCCTCGGGGACGGAACTCATCGGGCTTGAGCCCGTAGCGACGCAGCCAGCGATAGACCTGCGCGCGCTCCCGACCGGTGTACTGAGCGATCTCCGAGACGTTCCCCTGGTAGTGCTTCAGCAGGGCCACCAGCTCCCGGGCGCTGGGCACCTGGTTGGATTGGGGCAGCATCGGCTCCGCCCGCCCGCCATTGCCATTGCCGTTGGCGGCCGCACCATGGTGGTTGCGCACCCGGCCGGGCCGCAGCTCCTCGGGGAGGTGAGCCAGCTCCATCCGGCCGCCCTCGGGGAGCAACACCATCACCCGCCGGACGAGCGAGATCAGCTCCCGGACGTTGAAAGGCCAGCGCCACAAGGCCAGCCCCTCGAAGAAGTCCCCGTCGAGCTCGTAGCTGCGCCCCTGGCCGTGCTCCCGCAAGGTCTGCTCGAGGATCGGGAGCAAGTCCTCCGGGCGCTCGCGCAGCGGCGGGATGAGCAGCGACCACTGGCTGATCCGGGCATAGAGATCGCCGCGGAAGGTGCCGGCCGCGATCCGCTGCTGCAGATCCTGGTTGGTGGCAGAGAGGAAGCGCAGATCGACGATGTGGCTCTTGTTGGAGCCCACCGGGCGGACCTGCCGCTCCTCGAGCACCCGCAGCAGCTTGGCCTGCAGCGGCAAGGGCAGATCCCCGATCTCGTCGAGGAACAAGGTGCCGCCGCTGGCCGCCCGCAGCAGACCGGTCTGGTCCCGCACGGCCCCGGAGAAGGAGCCCCGCTGATGGCCGAACAGCTCGCTCTCGATCAGCTCACCGGGGATGGCGGCGCAGTTCACCGGAATGAAGCGCCCACCCCGCTTGCTCTGGCCGTGGATCTCCCGTGCGACGAGCTCCTTGCCCGTGCCGGTGTCCCCCTGGATCAGCACGGCGAGATCGGTGGGGGCGACCCGCCGTGCCTGATCGAGCAGCCGCCGCAGGCCGAGGCTGCGGCCCTTGAGCAGCGAGTCCGCGGGGGGCTTCCACCCGACCACTTCCAGATCGAGGTGGTGGAAGCGCAAGACGCTCTCGCCGACCCGGATCAAGTCCCCCGCCACGAGCAGCTCCTGCTCGATCTCCTGGCCGTTGAGCATCGTGCCGTTGCGGCTCCCCTCGTTCGTGAGCAGGTACCGCTCCCGGCCGGGGTCCCAGGTGACCGTCGCGTGCAAGCGGGACACCAGCGTGTCCTCGAGCAGCAGGCAGGGCGGGGTGGCCTGGCGCCCGATCTCCAGCCGGCGGGGCGGGAGCTGCAGCACGAGCCCGATGCGCTTCCGGTCCGGGGAGAACAGCACGGTGAGCGCGTGGGCGTCGGCGGTCTCCGGATCGGGCAGCGGACGGCGCCCGGTGGTGTCGGGGAGGCTCCCCGTGAGGCGCGCGGTGTCAGTGGTCGTCACGGGTCTGCTGACTCCTCGTCCCTGGCTCCCCGGTCGCCGGGGAACGGCCTCGCTGGACAGGTGTCCGACGCTGCGCCCGGCGGGGCATCGCCGGGGCAGGGCACGGTCCCCTTGGCCCAAGCCACCCACATGAGCAGTGCAAGTCTCGCGCCAAACGAGGAGGACGATGTGCCCCGGATCGTAGCCGGGACCTGCGTCCCTGCTGCAGCGGAAGACCAGCGGCAACAGACGGTGCCCGCATATGCCAAGTTGGCATACATTGTGTATCAATCGACCCGGAACCCTGTCAACCGGGAGGTCACTCCGGGGCAGGCCCAGCACGCGCAAGGTAACCGTCGCGGCTGGCGCAGGAGAGATCCGCGAGGCGGAGGCGAGATGAAGTTCTGCAAGAAATGCGGTGGGTTCTTCGAGGAAGAACAGCTCACGTGTCCCGATGACGGCGGAGAGCTGACCGTGCTGCACCGGAACGAGGAAGATGCTCACGACCCCCTGGTCGGCGCGGTGCTCGACCGGCGCTACCGGGTGCTCGCTCGCCTGGGGCAGGGGGGGATGGGGTCGGTCTACCGGGCGCTGCAGACGTCCACCCGCCGGGAGGTGGCGCTCAAGGTGATCCGCGGCGAGCTGTCGGACGACGGCATCCGCCGCTTCATGATGGAGGCGCACACCACCTCGGCGCTGGGCAACATCCACACCGTCACCATCTTCGACTTCGGCCAGACCGAGGAGGGGGTGCTCTACCTGGCGATGGAGCTGCTCGCCGGGCACCCGCTGCAGGCCATCGTCGATCGGGAGCGCCCCTTGGATTGGCGGCGAGCCCTGCACATCGTCGACCAGATCGCCGAGAGCCTGGCCGAGGCGCACGACAAGGGGATCGTCCACCGGGACCTCAAGCCGGCCAACATCATCCTCACCCGGATGGGCAACGATCCGGACTTCGTCAAGGTGCTCGACTTCGGCATCGCCAAGCTGCAGCGCGGCGGGCTGACCACCAACCTCACGGGGACGGGGATGATCCTGGGTACCCCCTGCTACATGTCCCCCGAGCAGGCGCGGGGCGAAGACCTGGACGCCCGGAGCGACCTCTATTCGCTGGGAATCGTCCTGTTCGAGATGCTGGTGGGAGAGCCGCCGTTTTTCTCGGAGCAGCCACTCAGCCTGTTGATGAAGCACTGCCAGGACCCGGTGCCCCGCCTCGCCGCTCGCCGCCCCGGGCTGGTGGCGCCCGGTGAGGTGCAGGTACTGGTCGACACGCTGCTGGCCAAGGACAAGGACGAGCGCTTCCAGACCGCAGAAGCCCTGCGGGAGCGGATCGCTGAGCTGCTCGCCGGGGCCGTGCAGCCGGGTCCGTCGTCCTCCGCCGGAGCCACGCCGGAGCCGGCTCGAGGTTCAAGCCCGTCCAGCGGTCAGATGGTCGGTGAACGGGCGTTCGGACCCCTCGTGGGGGAGGGCCTGAGCACGGACGCGCTGGCACGCAGGCTCGCCCCCCCGCCGCGGCAGATGATCGTCATTGCGGCCCTGGCCTTGCTGCTGCTGGGGGGAGGGGCTCTGCTGGTGTGGTGGGGCGGGGGGGGGCAGGACGCCCGGAGCAGCGCGGCCCTGTCGGCAGGCTCGGGCGTCGTGGTCGCCGAAGCAACGGCCTCGTCCCCGGCCGAGCCGGCAGCAACGGCGGCGGGCCCAGTCGGAGGGGCAGCCCCGACCGGAGCGGCTGGTGCACTGCCCGTGGCCGGAGGTTCAGCCTCGGGAAACGTGGCGGTCGCCTCCGTCGCTGCTCCCGCGCCGGCCCCACCAACGCCAGCCTCGCCACGAACGATCCACATCACGGTCGCCGACCCCGAGACCGGTGAGGCCACGGTCCTCGACGAGCACGGTACACGCCTGGGCAGCACGCCGCTCGAGCTCCCGGCACCGACGAACACGCCCCGCACCCTGACCCTGAAGCGCCAGGGTGCGGCCGAAACCCGGCTCCGGCTCGTCCCCGAGGAGGCGCCCCCGCCACCGGTCCGGCTCGAACCGCTCCCCGCCCCCACCCCCCGCAAGCTGCGTCGACCCCGTCCCGCTCCACCCGCCAAGCCCCAACCCAGCCTGCCCGCGGACCTGCTCCCGCCGGAGTAGGTCGATCGCCGGACCGGGCTGACCTGCCTCCTGGATCCCGCTCCTGCGGCCCCTTCCCCTCCCACGCACGCGAACAAGACCCCACTCACCCTGGCGCACGTAGTCCATAAAACCTCTAGACAATCTGAACAGGCGGCCAGGAGGGCCGGCGAGGAGGAGAGGATGACCGATCTGCAGG
>JAVEVO010000032.1:0-50812 GCA_034005005.1 Myxococcota bacterium | reverse complement strand
CCTCCTCGGCGGTCTGCGCATCGACCGTCAGCACGCTGCAGACCTCCTCGATGAAGGCGGGGTCGGTCGGGGTGCGTGCCCCCTGGGGCGTCGGCCGGTAGGGGACCGCGCCGAGTGCGCGGGCCGCGGCGACCCGGGCGTCGAGCAAGCGCAGCTCGGCCTTGGGGCGGGGCAGGTCCACCCCGGCCGCGACCAGCAGCTCGTGAACGTCGGCCGGGGGCTGCCCGGCCTCCTGGCAGTAGGCCAGCAGCGCCAGGTCGCGGGTGACGAAGCTCTTCGGCTCCCCCGGCAGCATCGGCTGGCTGCGGTCCACGTTGGGGAAGGTGGAGAGCACGGCGGCGAACTGGACCAGGCTCAGGCCGTAGGCGCGGGCCACGAGGGCATCGATGCGAGCCCGGCGCTCCGCGACCTGCCAGGTGTCGAGGTTCGGGCGGGGGCGGTCGGGACAGATGGCGGTCCAGAGCGCATCGAACTCAGGGGAGCGGCAGACAACCTCGGCGGTGGGGATGATGGTCGAGCTGAGGGCCCCGAACGTGGGAGCCGGCATGGGGTTCACGGCAGAGTACTTGAGATGGGTCTTCCCGGAGAACCGAACAAGGTAATCAAAGGCGAAGCTAGACATCATGGCAGCCAGGGAAAGGGAATGCCGGGCATCTAGCAGACCACCCCAGACTGTCAGTGTAGTGTCCTTCTCCGCTGTTCGCGGGGGAAGGATACAAGAGATGGCGCTTCGTTCGTTGGTCGCAGAAGCGATGTCTCTCCACCCTACTCGATAATGATCAAACACCCTGCTTCCGTCGGCGTTTTCATACTTCGGGATTGAACAGATATCGCATCCCTTCACCCAGTAGCGAGGCTCCGCTTCTTCAGCAGGCAGCTCGAGGTGGTAGAACAAGGCTCCTTCAGCTACTGGCCACCATTCGTCTCCTGCTTCATCGCACCAGCGGACACCAACTTGGTGCGCTCCTGTCCCTTCAAGCTGGTCGCGGTTCCGGAAGCGATGAGCATCCTCTGAGGAGTGCATCCCTCTGCAGAAGGTGAGCCCCCATCCCCGCTCATCGAGGTTGAGCGCAGGGTGGCAGGCGGCCACCTGCGCAACGATCTGCGCGTCCAGCGCGGTCTGCAGCTCGGGGAAACTCCAGGTCTCGGCCGCCAGTGCCTTCACTTGATCCACGGTCAACTCGGGGGCCTCCCGGTCGAGGTCAGCCAGCACACGCGGCAGCTCGTCCAGCCCTACGGCTCTCTCCGTGCCGTCCGGCTTCTTGCCGGTGAAGAACGCCGCCTTGAATCGCTCGGTCGGCCCGCCACCACGCTGAGCAACCAGAAGGACCACCTTGACGGAGCGGTGGATCGGGAACAGCGCTTTCCGGTTCTCGAAGACCCAGCAACGCTCAAGAACGCTTTCTCCGAGTAGGTGCTGCCGCACACCCGTGGCCGGAGCGGACACGTACAACGAGTCCGGCAGCACCTGGGCAAGCCGGCCACCTTCCCGGAGCAGCATGTGAGCTCGCTCCACGAACAGCCGGAAGATGTTCGCGTCGCCCTTCCGGAGCTGCCCATCCTCCGCGTACCAGAGGAACTTGCCCGATTCCGGCTTCGCGTACCGGGACAGCTCGTGCAGGTAGCGAGACTCCTTGCGCCAGGCTGCGTCCACCTCCGGATTCGACCGGAGCTCCGCGATCCGTTGGTCCTTCTGCGGCTTGGGCGTCCCCTTCCCGAATGCGCTCGGATCGTAGGTGCTAAAGAACTCGTTCCGGTCCGGCGACAGCGTGTTCCACGGTGGATTGCCGAGCACCGCGTCGAACCCGCCCCGGGCGAAGACCTCCGGAAACTCCAGCCCCCAGTGAAAGAAGCGGCGGCGCTTCGCCACCTGCCTGGCCGCGTCCAGCTGCGGGCGGAGCCGTTCTGCGAGGGGCTGCCCCGCTAGGAGGCAGCGCACGACCTCCTCGTAGTCCGCTTTGCCCCCGGGCACCACCGGCCCTTCCACGTCGCAGGGGGCGTCCTCGCCCTCGGCGAACCACTGGGCGCACTGGAAGTCCGCGGCCAGCCGCAGCCGGTTGCGCAGCGACTCCTCCGCCTCGTCGAGCTGGTGGAAGCGGCGGGCGACCTCCAGCTCGAGCTGGCGCGTCTCGCCCTGCTCGCCCTCGATCAGGGAGGAGCGCTGGGCTGCCAGCTCCTGCAGCGCCTCCTCCACGGCCGCGGGGCCGAAGCCGGGCAGGGAGAGCTGCTCCCGGTCCGCCCGACCTCGCCGTCGCTTCAGCCGCTCCTGGACCGGGCGTCCACGCTCCCCGGCCTCGTTCTTCAGGTACGTGACGAGCCCCTGGGTGGCGTCCTCCGGCCAGATGGCGAGCCCACGCGTGGCTCCCGCGGCCGCGCCCTCGAACAGCAGGCCGACCAGCGAGTCACCCTGGCGCAGACGAGTGTCGAGGAAGGTGAGGGGGCGACCGGGCTCCAAGGTCTCCAGCCAGAGCGAGACCTTGGCCAGGGCCACGGCGAGGGGGTTCAGGTCCAGCCCGTACAGGCAGCGGCGCACCACCTCTCGCTTCGCCTTGTGGACCAGATCGGGCGTCACGCAGCCGTTGCTCTTCCCGGCCCGGGCTCGGGCCAGCGCCAGCCCCAGCACCCGGGCGGCCTGGACCAGGAACGCACCGGAGCCCATCGCCGGGTCGCAGACCCGCAGGGCCAGGATCTCCGCAACCGCTTCCGAGGGTTTGGCCTTCGCCCGGGCCACGAGCGGAGCCAGGAGCGGATCGAGCGCGGCGTGGGTCAGGTACTCGGTGATCTCGTGCGGCGTGTAGAAGGAGCCGCTCCCTTTGCGCCGCTTGGAGGCCGATTCCAGCACGAAGTCACCCTGCTGGAGGTCGCGCAGGACCATGGCACGGCCCGCGAAGTCGGCCGGGACGACCCGGCGCTCCCCGTCGAGCAGCACCAGCTTCTCGGCGCCCGGAGCCAGGTGGGGCTCCATGACCAGCAGCCCCTCGTAGATCGAGCCGAGCTGGTCGACGCCGAGCTCGGCGAAGCTCGAGCGCTTCCCGAGCCTGCGCCGGGGGCTGCCCTCCGCGCCGATGGAGATGGCGAGCAGCGCACGGCGCCACTCCGGATCGCCGATCACGGCTCGGCCCAGCCTCGGCGTGCGCGCCGGGTCGAAGAGCTCCCCGCCCACCGGCGCGAAGCCGAGACGCCGCGTGATCTGCTCCGGTCCATCCCAGAGCAGCGCGAACAACGTCTCGAGCGCTCGGTGGTAGTAGGTGCCGTCGACGTCCGGCGGCTCCAGCCGGGCCCGCTCGACCAGGTGGTCCACCGAGTAGGAGGTGGCGTAGGCAGAGCCGGCCGAGAGCGGAAGGACCTCCCGGGACTCCGCGTACAGCACGAAGAGGAGCCGGTAGAGCAGGTAGAGCGTCTCCTCGAACAGATCCTGCAGTTCGGTCCGACCAGGCTCCCCCAGCACCTCCCGGTTCTCGGGGCGACGCAGCGCGCCCTGGAGCAGCGCCTCGGCCGCCTCGACCACGTCCCGGCGCATGTCGTCGGCCAGCTCGGCCGCGTGCCGGCGGCTCTGGTCCACGACATGCTGGATGAGGGGCATCGGCTTGCCGGTGCGGTCGAAGGCGGGCGCCCGGAAGACCGCGGCGAAGGCCTTCCACTGGGGTTCGTCGTCCAGCTCGACCAGGTCGCCGAAGTCGAGCCCGAGGTACTGCTGGCTGATGCCGCTGGAGCGCCGGTAGACCCGCAGCTGCAGCCCGGCGAGCAGCAGGCCCCAGTCCGTCTCGGTCGGGCAGGCGTCCAGGGCCAGCTCGAAGCGGGTCGCCGGCGGGTCGCTGGCCTCGGGTGGGCGGAGGTCCGGATCGGTCAGGCCGGGCAGGTCGCCGACGATGACGTCCTCGGTCCCGCCCGGGCTGGTCCAGACGCTGAGAGGGAACGGCTCGCCGCCGTCCACCGGTACAGCCCGAGGCTGCAAGGAGCCGTTGAACCCGAGGAGGTCCCGGCGCAGGGTGCGCCAATCCTCACCCGGCTCCTCGCCGCGCGTCTCGAAGACCCGAGCCTGCTGGACGAGCCGGCGGGCCTTCTGCTTGAGCGTCGCGTAGGTCTCCGGGTCGATGTCGATCTCGCCCCGGCGGGCCCAGACCTCGAGCAGCCAGTAGGGCGAGGCCAGCTCGCCGACGTTGCGGATGGCTTGGCTCATCGCTGCCCCCGCACGTACAGCCGGCCACCGATCAGCTCGACGCCGGCCAGCTTGATGCGCGAGCGGTCGCGCAGGAAGGTCTTGCGGGCCTCGTACTCCAGCTGGAGCCGCCGCAGCCGCTCCTCGTACTCGGGGTAGTTGTCCAGGCTGAGCTGACCGGTACCGAGGGTCAGCACCTGTGCGCGCCCGACCTGGTCCGCGTGCCAGAGGGCCAGGGTGCGCAACTCCTCCTCACGCAGCGCATCCGCGGCCTCGGCCAGCTCCTGCCGGTAGGCTTCGGCCCGGCGCTCGGCCTCGCCCCGGGCGGACGGGACCAGGGTGGGGAAGAGGGGACGCCAGCGCTCGATCGCGGCCGCGTCGGGGCGTAGGATGGTGTTCGGAGCGTCGATGCCCAGCCGGGAGCCCGCGGCCTGCCCGTTGGGGCTCGCCGTCCCATCGCGGCCCACCTCGACCGCCTCCAACCTTTCGGCCACGGTCCGGCCGTCGCCGTCCACGAACCGCAGCAGGAAGGAGAGCACCAACCCTTCGGGGTCACCGGCTTCCACGTCGAAGCGATGCGGGCAATCGGGGCGTCCGGTCTCGTCCCGCAGGGCCCGCAGGGTGTGCTCGACGAGCGGGTGGGCCGGGGAGAGGAACTCGGGGGCGGTGACCTCGTCGGCTTCCTGGCCGCGCACCGCCAGGTCCCGCCGGAAGGTCGCCCGGGGGATCAGCGAGGTGCGGAGCGCGGCCCGCAGCCGGGCAGGGATCTGCACCCGGAACAGCCCGGGCTCCTCCCGCAGCGGCTCGATGGCGCCGCCGTCGTCCCAGGCCCGAAAGGCCTGGCGCAGCACCCCGCCGACCTCTTCACCGAAGTCGTCGGTCGGCCCGAGCGACTCGGCGTACCCCTGCGCGTCCCGGATCTCCCGCTGGTTCTCCAGGGCCAGCAGCGAGAGGTCCTCCTGGACTCGTCTGGCGGTCGAGCCGCTCATCAGGTCGTCGACCTTCCGCTCGGCGTCGGGGTCGCCGGCCCGCAGCACGTCCGCCACGGTCCCGCTGGCGAAGCCCGGGAGCACGGGGGCGACCGAGCCCACCTCCTTCTCGATGGTCCGCAGCTTCTCGACGATGAGCTCGAGCGCCCGGCTCTCGGGACGCCCCTGCCGGTTGCTCCGGTCCGCGGCCACCAGCGCCCAGACATGCGGGCGATGGTCCTGGCCGTAGCGGTCGATGCGGCCATTGCGCTGCGCGTAGCGGTTGGGGTTCCAGGGCACGTCGAGGTGCATCAGGTGGTGTGCGCTGTGCTGGAGGTTCTTCCCTTCGCTCGCCGCGTCGGTGGCCAGGAAGACCCGGACGGCCGGGTCGTGCTGGAAGGCCCGCTCGGCCTCGGCCCGGTCCTTCTCGGGTGTGCCCCCATGGTAGACCACCAGCGGGATGCCGGCCTCGGCCAGGCGACGGCGGGCCGCCCGGAGGGTGTCCCGGTACTCGGTGAAGATGACGACCTTCTCGCCGGCCAGGTCTCCCTGCAGCAGCCGCACCGCAGCTTCGAGCTTGCTGTCCCGGCCCGCAGCGACCCGCTCGGCCGCCGTGAGCACGGCCGAGGCGAGCTGCTGCTCCTCGGCGACCAGCGGTGGGGGCGGCGACTCGGCGGCAGCGCCGGGATCGATGACCTCGTCCTCGGGGTCCGACGAGTCGTCCTCGACGAAGGGCACCGCTTCGTCCAGGTCCTCGGGAGCCGGCGGTTGTCCCAGCCGGCGCCGCAGGGTGGCCCGCAGCGCGGCCACCGACGAGCCGAGCCGCTTGCGCAGCACCCCGGCGAGGAACTGGCAGCCCTTGGCCTTGGCCCGGGCGCCCTCGTCCTCGTAGCGGTCTTCCTCCTGCTTCAGCCACTCCAGGTAGGCATCGAGCGGGGCATCGATCGCCTTCTCCGGCGTGCTGGCGTAGCGGAGGGTCGAGACGACCTGGATCTTCGGCACCTGGAACCGGCGGCCGCCCGACAGGGTCACCTCGGACTTCAGCCGGCGCACGACCAGACGCGAGGCCACCTCGACGGGGACCTCCCCATCCCGCAGGTCCACCAGCGGGTCGAGCAGGCGCAGCAGGGACAAAAAGGAGTCGGTCTTGCCGTCATGGGGCGTGGCGGTGAGCAGCAGCAGCGCCCCGTCCTGGCTCTTGCTGGCCAGCTCCCGGCCGAGCAGCGCCAGCCTTTTGGTGCGGTTCCCCCGCTGCGCCAGGTGGTGGGCCTCGTCCACCACGATCACATCGAACGGCGCCGGGCACTTGCGCAGCTCGTCCAGCAAGGCCTGCCGGGCGAGCAGCGTCATCGAGGCGATCAGGTGGCTCTGCTGCGCGAAGACGTTGACCGTGGGGCTCTGGCGCCGCCGCTCGTTGAAGTCGCTGCCGCTCTTCAAGATGTCGAAGCGGAAGCCGAACTTGGTCCACATCTCGCTGCGCCACCGCTCGGGCTCAGGCGAGGCGCGGGTGACGATGAGCATCCGCCCGCCCTGGTGGCGGCGAGCCAGCCAGCGCAGCACGATCCCGGCCTCGGCCGTCTTGCCGAGCCCCGTGTCGTCCGCGATGAGCAGCCGCGGCCGCACGGAGCGGGCCATGCGCATCAGCGGCACGAGCTGGTAGGGCTCGACCGCGATCGCACCCCAGTCCAGCCCGATGAGCTGCTCCCGGCCCGCGGCCATCGTCACGGTGAAGGCCTGGTGGACGGCCCGCCAGTACGCACGGTCGGAGCGATGGAAGTCGAGCACGGGCAGTGGCAATACATCCGGCTCGAGCGCCCCGGCCTCCAGGGCCAGCAGTGGAGTCACCTTCTGGTTGCGATTGACCTCGTCGAGCCCGAGGAGGGTGACGAACCCGTCGCCC
The DNA here is from genome assembly GCA_034005005.1 of Myxococcota bacterium. GTDB lineage: Bacteria > Myxococcota_A > JAVEVO01 > JAVEVO01 > JAVEVO01 > JAVEVO01. Next base: position 43,785 of record JAVEVO010000032.1, on the reverse strand, counting down.
CCGAGCCGATCCACCCGCCAGCGGCGTCCCCGCCAGCGCACACGTTGCCCGGGTTCGAGATGGGCTTGGTCCACGAGCGGTGACCTCCTGTCGGCTCGACCTGCACGAGCGGAGGACGGGGGCTGATCTCTGGCTGGCCGCAGGGGAAGACGATGGAAACAGGAGAGAGACGACTGAGAAACGGACGAAACTCTATGTTTTCCGCCACGGTTAACTGTAGTTAACCACCTCCCTGCGCTCTCTCCCCGTTCTCTGCTCCAGAGAGCCAGAACGACCCCTGAACCCCGCCCTCGGCTGACCGGCCGCGCTCTCCATCACCGAGAGCAGAGAGCCAGCCCCATCTCGCCGCCCGTCCGAATTCCCTTTGGAATCTGGCCCATGACGCGAAAAAGCCCCGGCCATCTCTGACCGGGGCTTCCCGTCAACCAACGGGTCCCGGCGGTTAGCCTTCGACCCTCCTCGGCTCCCCGGGGCGTGGGCTATTGCGAACCCGGGGCACAGGCGGGCGGAGTTGCTGAGCGGAAGTCTATGGAATGACTCTAGATATTGGCCATTGATGGTTCGTGTTGAGCCACTCCCGGCCAGGTGCGAGACGAATCGGCTGAGCGCGAGCCGCCAGCGCCGAGGTTCCGACCTTGGGAGCCGAGGTCCTGACCTTGCGAACTGAACTCCTGACCTTCGTGTGCGCGAAGGTCAGGACCTGGATCAGGCGGACGAGCAGGCGGGCGGCGTCGCGGCCCTTCGCGAACCTTTCGCGCACAATTGCGAACCCTTCGCGAACCCAGGTGCCGCAATTCGGCATGGTAACGTGCACACCACCATTACCCACCTGGCCCTACCTGTCTGCTTCCCTTCCTCCACGAGCCGCCGTCGTCCCTGTCCTGTCGCGGTCCGCGGGACTCGAGGCATCCCTTCCCTTTGCCCATGCTTCCGACGGTGGGGGCTTGGTGGTTGCGTCCCAGAATAATTGGGGACGTTAGCGCGTGATATCTCTTGACCGCAAGTTCGGGTCCAGCTAGCTTCGAAATCGGGAATGGTCACGTGAGCGCGTGATGTGGAGTTGAACTTGGACGCGATCGCCTACCTCAACAGCCTGGGACTCGAGGTGAGCGAAGCCTCCCGGCCGGCTATCGGGCGTCTTGCCCTTGCTGGGGAGTTCACCCTGGACGGCGAGCGCGGCGTTCTGCTTCGGCCGAAGCGCGGTGACATCTCTGACCGCTACCTCGAGATCCTTGCCAGTGAAGGCTACCGGTTCGCCATTGTCGAGGGCGCTGGGTACCCATCATTCTATGCTCGCGAGGCGGAGAACCTCGTGCCTGTCCGCGCCTTGCCAGTTCAGAAGCCCGCGCGCTTCCCTTCTCTGGAGGTGACGGAAGCCTGGACGCAGCTCATCCGGGCCTCCGCCGGACGTGGTGACGCCGCCCAGCTCGGTGTGGCTCAGCTCGTTGCCTTGCTCGATCACGGAGACGTGTTCGGGCCCGGGCTCGTCTGGACCAGGAGCGACGTGCCCATCGAACAGCTTGGCGGGAGCAAGGAAGATGCGCCGGAGCCTCTTCGCACCGCTGCGGCACTCCTCGCGGGCTACCGCATCCGGCCGGAGTCGCCCGACGAGCTGGCACGGCTCATGGGGGCTCTCTCTTCGCTCCTTCCCGAGAAGGGGCCGTTCGTAGGCTTCACCGAGGTCCTCGCGTCGCTGGTCCCGGCGGGCCACCTTGGCTCTCGACGACTCTTGGTGTCGTCCGGAGCTGGCGCCGAGCTCTCGGTCCTCCAGGGAGCGAGGGGCACCGTCGTGCTTCCTGTCGAGCTTCACCTCCTCGAGCCGGTGCTGAAGCGACTGCTGCCCAATGTAGAGCGCGTGTTTGCCGATTTCCTGCGGGAGACCTTCGCCACTCCTTACGATGGCGTGGTCCTGATCCCGCCGCTCGGGCCGCAGCTCGGTGCAGTCCAGCCGTCCTCCCGATTCGAGCTGTCGAAGCGTGGGGGCAAAGTGCGCGCCCGCGAGACGACAGAGCTTCTGTTCGTGCGGCGCGCGCTTGCCGCAATGGCCGAGGGAGGCATCCTCGTGACGGTCCTGCCCGAGGGCCTCCTCTCGAGCGCGGGGCACAGGGAATTCCGGGAGTGGCTTCTCGAGCATGCGCGGCTGCTGGCCGTGGTCAGCCTGCCCGCCGGGATGTGCTTCCGCAGGACCGGCATGAAGTGCTCCGTTGTCCTGCTCCGCAAGGTGGTGACGGCGGACGACTACCCGATCCTCATGGTCGACGTGGAAGCTGACTGCTTCGACGGCGATGTCGAAAAGGCAAGATCGAAGCTCGAGGAGTTCCTCGAGCGGGAGGTGGAGGCATGCGTGTAGCCACCACCTCCCGGAAGGAACTCGGCCAGCAGCACCTCCGCTTCGACCCAGCGTTCTACCTCGGTCGGGAGCGAGCACGTTCGATCGTGAACGGTACGAGCAGTCGCCAGGTCCGGTTGGGAGACATCGTCGACTCTATCCACGATGGCGCTCGGCTGCCCGCTGCGTGCTCGGGGCTTCCGTTGATCCGACTGAACAACGTGCGGTCCTGCGAGCTCGACCTGTCCGACCTGGCCCAGGTCGACGGTTCGGTGGGAAGGTGGGTCGGAGTCCGTCCCGGCGACGTGCTGTTCACCCGTGCTGCTCAGCCATTCCGGGCTGCTGCAGCACGGACTGGGCTGCCGGCGGAGCTCGCGGTCTCGTCCGAGCTGGCCATCATCCGACCCCGGCCTGCCGTCCTGCCGGAGTACCTGGCTGCGATCCTATGCACGCCCACGCTCAACGAGTTCCTTCGCGACCTGGCCTATCGCGGGCAGGCTTCCGCGCTCCCTCGGCTGCGCATCTCCGACATCCAGCGGCTGCCCATCCCCCTGCCGCCGCGCAGCCTGCAGGAGTCCCTGGGGAGGCAGTACCAGCAGGCGGTCCAGCTCACGCTGGAGGCACGCTCCGAAATTGGCTTGGTGGCCAAGGCGATCCACGCCGAGATCGACCACCGGATCCCAGTTGTCGAGGTGCCGGGGGGGTGCAGCGAAGTCCGGCGCACCATGCTCTCGGAGCGCTGGGACGTTCCGTTCAATCGCGGGCGGCTTCTGCGTGAAACCCTGTCATCGGTCGCCTGCATGCGGCCACTGTTCGACCTCGCGCGACCGGGAGCATCGAGCCTGCGCGGCCTGACCGATGACGAAGACGTCTTCCTCGTCCAGGCCGATGATGTGAACGATGCGACCTTCCTCGTTGAGGGAGGCGAACATCGGCTCCTCGCCGATCTGTCCTCCCGGATGCGGCAGCGGCTGGAGATCGGCGATGTCCTGATGTGCACGACCGGCTCAGGTGACCAGGTGGCCTACCTGGACGACGAGCTGGAGCATGGCGGACGACCCATCCTGGGCAGCGCCACCCTCACGATCCTCCGATTCCCGGAGACCCCACGCGTGTTCGCAGTGACGCTCACGCATCCGCTGGTGCGCGTCCAGCTCAGGCTGCTATCCTCCGGGTCTGTCCAGCGCTTCGTCAACAAGCGTGACCTCGACGAGCTCTTGGTGCCGGTGCTTGGTCAGGTCTGGAGGGAGGATTTCGAGGTTCGCCTCACGCGCGCCATGCAGCAAAGGCGAGAAGCGCTCATCGCGCGAGCTGCGCTGATCAAGGCCGCGGACGACTACCTCCAGGAGGTCATGCCATGAGCTGCGGGGCGACGAGCGAGGCTTCGTCCCGTGCTCGGGACGGCAAGGAGCATCGTGACGTGCGCGTCGGAGCATCCGGCTTGGTGCCTCGCTTCGACGTCGTGCCTGGAGGCAGGATGTCGTCACTCGACCTGGTCGTCCCGCAGGCCACGCAGCTCCCACTGCTGAAGCGCCTCGTGGAGCTGGTCGTCCTCGGAGAAGACGACACGACGTGGCTCCAGCGCAAGATCGGGTTCAAGGGGCTGCGCAACGTCTGGTACTACCTCGAGGCGGCTCGCTGGGTGCGGCTCGTCGAGGAACTCGAAGTACGTCCCACCAGTCTTGGTCGCCGCTATGTCGGCTCTCGCTTTGATCCGCGCGTGGTCCTGGAAGGGGTGCGAGGCCGGCCCCTCTTCGAAGCGGTCATGCGCGCGACCAGCGGCGCTCCTCCGACACCGGAGGTCGTGGCCGACATCCTGCATCGCTGGAGCTTTCGCTACAGCAAGGGGACGATCACGCGGCGCTCTCGTGACTTCTGCAGGCTGTTCGGCCGCATCTTTGAAGAGGCCGCGAGCCAGGATGAGCGAAGGCTCATTGTCCACACCGGCTGGTTGAACCCGCCGGACGTACCTGCGATCGATGGGGTGGCCACGATCTGGCCTGCCATGATCCTGACACCACTTCGGGGACTCGGACGGACGAGGGGCAGCACCTCGTCCGAGCGAGGAGACGACGACCTCCTATCCGAGGAGGGAGCATGACCGGCCCCATCACCGAGAAGATCCGCGACTTCCTTCTTGGCTATGGCCCTGCCACGGCCGAGCGGGTTGCGGAAGCCATCCCGGAGCTGGTCGAGGCGGGCGGCGCTCCACGGGTTCTGCTGTTGATGCGGCTGGACCCTGCGCTCGAGCGGCTGGGCAATGACACATGGGCCGCTCGAGGCACGGCGATCACCAGCGACCGACGTGTGCGGAAGTCCGCCGAAAAGTACTTCGACTGTCGCGCAGGCGCTCCGTTCGCCAGCGCAGTGAAGGCCGTGGCAAGTGACACCGGCCTGCCGGAGCACCAGGTCCGCGAGCTCCTGTCCGCGCAGTTCGTCGTGGCGGGCACCAACATCTTCAACCGGCGACGCTAGCGAGAGGATGCGATGGCGAAGAAGAAGAGCACGACCAGCAACTCATTGTGCGACGGGGCGAGAGAGAAGCTCTCCCAGCTCGGCTACCAGCAGCTCGAGGCCGACTTCGCCCTCTTCGATCCCCTCGGCGATGGCTCGATGGCCGCGACGGCCGAGCTCGTTGCCCTCGACGACGGCGAGCCGGTCATCCTGTTCGCCAGCGGCGAGCCCGGGGATGCGTCGAAGCCGTCGGTGCAGGACGACGCGAAGTTCAAGGCGGGTCTCGGCGCGGCTGCGGGCAAGCCCTTTCCCTTCGTCTGGGTGTGGGATGGCGAGAACGACTTCATCTTCGACGTCGAGAAGGACGCCCAGGTCTCGGCGCTGCCGGCCCGAGACGAGTGGAAGACTGCGGCCCGCCCGATCTCCGAGACCCGGACTCGCCTCGTCCAGGAGGTCTCCGCGGAGTATCACCGTGGCGACTTCCGCGCGATCCAGCGCAAGTTCGACCAGCTGCACGAGGCGATCTACTCCCGGGGCGGCGTCAAGCCGACGAACGCGGCGATCGACGAGCTCGGCAAGCTGCTCTTCCTGAAGGTCCACCTCGAGAAGGCGCCTGGCTACGTCCTCACCAGCGGCGCGGCCAAGGGCAAGCGCTTCGCCGAAATCTATTCGGCCGACCACGTGCGGGCGCACAAGAAGGACGCGGTCATCCAGCTCAAGGACGCGTTCCGGGAGATCAACAACCTCCCCCAGTACAAGGCGACCGACATCACGGGCGAGGAGCACACGATCTTCTCGTACGACGAGCCGCTGCGCCTCGAGAATCCGGAGGTCCTGGCGCTGGCCATCGAGGCTCTCGAGCTGCGCGACCGGGAGGGCAAGGTCATCCGTCTCTCGGTGCCCGACCGGGAGCTCCTCGGCAACGGCGAGAAGGCCCGCGAGATGCGTGCGCACCTCATCCACGAGGACCTGCTGGGCTGGGCCTTCGACGTGTTCCTGCGCGGCAAGTACGCCAGCGACGAAGGCCTCGCAACCTACCTCACGCCGAGCCAGGTCGTGGAGTGCATGGCGCGAATGGCCTTCCACGACATCCCGGACACCGATCTCTGGGCCCGGAGGGGCGACGACGGCCAGCGCGAGCGCTGGCAGCCGCAGACCGACTTCGAGGCGGTGCTGCCGGCCTTCCTCTGCGGCGATGTCTGCTGTGGTACCGGGCGGTTCCTGGTCGGCGCGCTGCGTGAGGTGAAGCGGCGCGTGCTCGATGATCAGCACGTCGGCCACTCGGACAGCGACAAGCTCCGTTGGCTGGGCCAGATGAAGCAGCACAGCTTCTTCGGGGCAGACCAGGCTGCAGGGTCGATCCAGAAGGCACGGATCAACATGCTGCTCTACGGTGAGGACCACGGGCAGCTTTTGAAGGTCGATGACTCGCTGACCGACCCGCACCTCGATCGGCTCATCGGCAAGTTCGATCTCATCCTCACGAATCCGCCGTTTGGCGCTGGCGCGTACGATGATCCGCGGGGCCTCGCGTGTATGCGTGACGAGACGCGCGGCCTCGCGCTCGGCTGGTCCTGGACGCCCGGGAATCGTTCGAAGCGGAAAGAGCTCACTGCGGCCGACCCCGCCTCGCTCTTCATCGACCGCAACCTGCAGCTTCTCAAGCCGGGCGGCCGGCTCCTGATCGTTGTCCCTGACGGCATCCTCTGCAACTCGGGGGACGCCTACATCCGCGAATACCTGATGGGTACGAAGGACGAAGAGACGGGCGAGTTCCTCGGTGGCAAAGCGATCGTGCGCGCTGTCGTGAGTTTGCCCACCGAGACTTTCTCGATCGCCGGCACTGGAGCAAAGACCAGCTTCCTCTACCTCCAGAGGAAGCGGCATCCCGCGGAGAAGCAGGGATCTGTGTTCATGGCCGTGGCTGAACACGTCGGCTACTTGAAGAAGGGCAAGTCCGAGGTTCCCGACCCCGCGGGTAATGATTTGGTGCCGATCTCAGCTGCTTTCTGCGCAGACATGGCGGGGGCGTGATCATGCCTTGGTGGACAGACCACGTACCGGCAACCGACGTCAGCGACCGGTTCCTCAGTGCCGAGTACTACGCGCCGCAGTACCGGGCACTCGAGCGGAAACTGCGCCAAGCCAGTCGTTGCGAGGCCCTCTCGGCGCTTGCAAAGAAGCTCTTCCAGGGCTGGTCCCCGAGGGGTGGCGTCAAGGGTGAGTCCGGCGTTCCGGCGATCAAGACGAAGAACCTCTCGGCGTGCTCGATCTCGTACGAGATGGACCGCGCCGAGCTTCCCGATGTCGCGGTGCCAGACCGAGCCTGGGCGAAGCACGGCGACATCTACGTTCTTCGCTGCGCTCATCACCCGCGTTACATTGGCAAGGACATAGGGCGCTACGACAGAAACCACCCGCTCAAGCCGTTCATTACCGAGAAGATCATCGTTGCCCGGGACATGAGTGCGCGAGCGAACGATGGCTACGTTGCTGCCTTCCTCCAAACAGGCTTCGGGTACCAACAGATCCAGCGACGACTGGGCGGTCTGACCGCCAACTACACGCCTGATGACTTTGGATGTGTGCTAGTTCCGCTCCCCGACCGTCGCATCCAAGACTACATCGGAGCGAAGGTCGAGTTGGCGGAGCGGTGCCGTGCGGCGTCAATGAAGAGCTGGGCCGCAGCGTCCGATCTCCTCGGGCGCGCGCTTGGAGCACCAATGGCGCCCCAGACCTTCGAGGTGAAGTCCGCAGCCGATGTGTCCGGGCCTGGATATCAGGTCACCTCGATCCAGCCGGTTGTCGCCTTTGTCTCTCCTCTGCGACTAGTGGGGGCTATCGGGGCGCAGTTTTTCACTCCAAGGCGGGCGAAGGCAATCCTCGTCATCGAGCAAAGCGGCCAAGGTGCGAAGCGGCTGACGGACCTGGCGGATCGCTTCACCAAGAGAGTAGGAGCCGAGGAGGTCCAGCGCCGTAGCCTAGCCTACGTGGGACTCGCCCAGATCGATTCTGCGACAGGCTTTGTGTCTACCGCGCCGGACGAACAGCCCTCCAGCGCCTCAGCGAGCTTCGGCGCTCGAGACATCCTGTTCTCGAAGCTGCGCCCCTACCTGAACAAGGTTGCCATCTGCCCAGAGCACCTGGAGCACGCAGCGGGTTCGACCGAGCTTGTGACCTATCGCGTCAAGCCCGGTGTAGATCCCTACTACGTCTTCTTCGTCCTGAAGTCTCCACTGGTACTTTACCAGGTCATCGACATCACGTCGGGCTCAACGCATCCGCGTGTCGACCCAGACCTCGTCGACGACGTGCTGGTGCTGATGGTGGAGACGCCGGCGCAGGAGCGGATTGGCCGATTGGCGCGCGCTGCATTGGAGCTGATGCGGCGGGCCACCATGTTGGTCGACCAGGCCAAGGGCGACGTAGAGGCGCTCATCGAAGGCACCCTCGACGTGGATGCCATCCTCGCCGGGAAGCTCAAGGCCCCTGCGGCCGACGACATCCCCGAGCTGACGGAGGCCCAAGCATGAGAGTCCTCGGCATCGCTCCCAGCTCGACCGACCTGAAGTGGGCGCTCCTCGACGGAACGCGGGCGCAGCCCCGAATTCTACCGCTTCCCTCCACCTCGCAGAAGCTTCCCGCGGACTCCTGCGAGGGGCACGCGCTGCTGAGCCTACGTCGCCTGCTGACGACCTTCTTCCCCGAGCAGGACATCGAGCGGGTCTGTGTGCTGCAGGCCGGCCAGTCGCAGTTTCGGGGACCATCGGCCGCTCGGGTGAAGGCGGAGGGGATCATCCAGGTCGTGGGTGCGGAGCTCGAGCTGCCGGTGGACCTCGTCGCGCCCCAGTCGCTTCGGGCGCAGGAAAAGCGGTTCGCTAGCCTCGCGCGCGGCACCCCCGAGGCGATCTTTTGCGGCGGCAAGGAGTTCAAGCCCAAGGCCTGGCGCGATGCTGTACTCGTTGCATGGTGGGGGCTCGACGAATGAACGATCCGCTGCAGGACATCCGGCAGCTCATCGTGGCGACCGGCAAGTACACCCTCCTGGGCGAGAACACGGAGGGCGCGAACGCGTATGCCTTCCGCGCGCACCACGTGCCGCTCGACCAGCCGGTCTTCCTCAAGGTGCTCTACCCCGACCCGGACGGGGATCTGTTCTCGGAGCCGCGCTTGCTGGTGGAGGCGACCAAGGCGGAGGGCGGTGACAGCAACCTGGTGCGCGTGTACGACGCGCAGCGCCTGGGCGATGCCCATGTCCTGGTCGCGATGGAGTTCGTCGAGGGAGGCAGCATCCTCTCCCGTCTGCGGGTCGGGCCGCTCCCGATGATGGAAGCCGTGGGCGCGGCGGTTGGGATCCTGCACGGGCTGGCGCAACTCCACCGAGCCTTGCTCGTTCATCGCGACATCAAGCCAGCGAACGTTCTGCTCTCTCAACGCCACGGCCGCATCTGGCCCAAGATCACGGACTTCGGATCGGTCGCTCGGCTCGCTCACCCTGGAGCGTGTGTGACGGCTTCCCGCCACAGCGCGCTCTACGTCCCGCCAGAGGGGTGGGCGACACCGAGCCGGTACGACGTGCGCTCGGACCTCTACCAGGTCGGCCTCGTCCTCTTCGAGATGGTCCATGGGCCGCTGCCGTACGACGACTCAGCCTATCTGGACCGGGAGGCCCGGCGGGAGCTCCGTGAGCTGGGCGCCAGCTCCCTTGATGGGCTGGACGACTTCGAGCGTTGCCAGCTGATCAACCGTGCCCTCGCCCGAGCCACGGCAGGCAAGGGCGTGACCGCGCTTGGGCCGGCGCAGCCCTATGTGCCGAGGAGCCTTGTGCGGATCATCAACAAGGCGGTCGCCGCGACTCCCGACGCTCGGTATCAAACCCCGTCGGAGATGATCGGAGACCTGGAAGCTCTCCAGCTCCCCGACTGGCAGCCATCGACCTGCGGTGACCAGTACTCCGCGAGAAGTTGGTCCGGCTGGGACTGGACAGTCAACAAGGATCCCAAGAACCCCGCTCAATGGGTCATCCTCCGTTCGCGTCGAGGACTTGCAGGCTTCCGGCGCTGGGCTACGGCACTGAGCCCCCAGGCTGCTTGTCGACTCGTCATGGAGGCTGCATGAGCCTCCCTGCCCGCCCAGATGAAGCGCGGGCGCTCTTCGCGCACCTCGCCACGTGGGGAGAGGTCGCGGCGAGCGAAGTCGACGCGCTCGGCATGCAGCCCTGGGTCTTCGTGTTCGAGCGCGCGGGAGCGCTCGGAGCTCTGCCCGACGACGAGGGACGACCGGTGGCGTGGCATCTGGCGCCGTCCTTCGTGCATCTCCTCGAGTGTGATGCGCAGCAGGCAGGCCGGCGGCTGTGCTTCGCGGTCCCCGAGTACCGCTCCTACCTGCTCGGCATCCTCGTGGAGGGGCTGATGGATGCCGAGCACGCCGGCCTCGCCGCCGAGGTCGAGGGGTGGACGAAGGCCGAGCTGGCGCCGCTGCTACAGGAGCTGAACGCATTCCTCGATCCGCTGGAGTGCGGCAAGCGACTCATCGACCTGAGCCCGGCGGAGCTCGAGATCAGGATGGCCAACGTGCCGGAGCGTGGCCTGCCGTTTTCGGCCTGGGACGGGTACGCGCTCGGGCAGTCGGCGAAACCGAAGGCCCTGTTCGAGTTCGCGCTCCGGCGCTTCGCTCCGGCGAGCGGACCGCTCCCCATGGTCGAGGAGACGGCGGCCGTGTTGCGCGCGCTGCCGCTGAACCGGGAGGACGGATTCTCGCTGGGCGATGCTTCGCTTCCTCATGCCTGGAACACCCAGCGTCTGCGGGTGCGCGGCTGCGCCGCGCTCTTCGATGCTCGCGGTCGCCGCTTGTTCGATGAGGACGCGTCGCTCACCGGAACGCTGATCGAGCATCTCCGGGATGCGCTCGTGGAGCACCCGTTCTATGCCGCGGTGATCCACCTCGCCATCTGCTCCTGGCGTTCGCCGGCGTCGACCCTGCGCATGGTCGAGCTCTGCGTCCCCGTGGGGGCTGCTCTGCACGAGGTGTCGATCCTCGTGGGTTCGCGGGAGGTGGGGCGTCTCGCGGATCTGCTCGGCGATCTCGTTCGAGCGCAGGGCTGCGCGCCTTTCGGGCTCATCAACGGACGGGTCCCGGATCCGCTCATGGGCAACATGGTGCGGAACCTCCTCGAACTCCGCATCCTGCGTCTCCAGGACGAGCTGCTGGTGCTCGATGACGACTACCGGTCCTCGTTGATGGCGGCGCGCCTGCGCACCGTGTTCCGGCCGGGAAAGGAGCTGCAGAAGCGCATGGTCGACGAGCTCGAGCTGCGAAGTCCCGCGGGAGGTGTCGCATGAGGCAACGCAACGCCGACCTGGCGTTCGACTGGATGCGGAGCCAGCCGCGCCGCGCCTTCCACTACCGCGACGAGATCTGGGCGGCGCTGGCCGGCCTTCATCCCGACGAGTTCGCAGTGATCGACGACCGTAAGACGCCCTGGGCCTCCCTCGCGGTGGAGATGACCCGAGACCCGCGCTTCGCGCGCGTCGGCCGCGGTCTCTTCCAGCTCGTCGACGGGGCAGCCACATCCCCAGCTGAAAGCCCCGTCGTGCCCGAGCGGCCCACGGCCGAGACCGAGGGCACGGTCACGGGAACGAGGGCCTCCGATTGGGAGCTGGTTACCCCGAGAGGCACCTTCAGCGCAGAGAGCTGGCAGTCGCTCCTGTTGAAGGTGGCACGATCCTTCACGGAGCAGGAGCTGCTCCAGCAGGTCGGGAAGTCTGCCGGACGAGTCCCCTACGTCCTCGATGTGCAACGGATGGATCCGGATCGATCTCGCTTCTACTCCGCGATTGGCCCTCGTGTCGCAGTCTTCAGCCACGTATCTGCTGAGCGGACGCTGGCGGTCTGCAAGTGGTTGACCGAGCAAGTGGGAGATGAGGGAGAGCTCGTCCTGCGCAGGCGCGCGGTCGATGATCTGGCCAGCCCTTCCTCCCCGGCGCAGTCTGAAGAACCAGACGGCAGCCGGCTCGAGCCTGACGTCAGCGAGCCACGGGTCTGGATCTTCCAGGCCAATCCGAAGTTCTACCGGATCCTCGACGCGCTCCAGCGCCTCGACCGGATGCGGTTCCTCACCAACCGGTACAAGGACCGCATCCGGGTGGGCGACATCGTCCTGATCTGGATGTCGGGCGACCACGCGGGCATCTACGCGCAGGCTCGGGTCGTGGAGGGCGTCGCGGAACGGAAGTCCGATGGCGACGACGCGGCATTCTGGACCGACCCGAGCAACGGGGCCACGACCAGGCCCCGGGTGGTGCTCGCGATCGAGAAGCGGTTCCTCGGCAACCCACTGCTGAGGACTACCATTGCAGCCACCGAGGGGCTGGAACACCTGATGATCCTGCGCCAGCCGAACGGGACGAACTTCCCCATCGACCCCGATGGCTGGGAGCTGTTGCGACCGCTCCTGCCGACCGAGGAGACGCGCGAGCCAGCCAGCGAGGTGCTCCCCGGGGCGACCAAGCGCTCCGGTGGCGGCAAGCTCTACGACCAGAGCTGCGGCGAGCTGCTCGAGCGGTTCGTTGCTGAGGCATTCGTTGATGGCGAGGAGCACGCCCGAGACGAGATCGCCGCGTGGTTCTCGACGAATTACCCGCGCTTCAAGCCGATCACCGTCCAGTGCCACATCGAGAAGTACACCACCAACTACCGCAGCCGCGTCCACTATCATGCAGATCCGGAGCACGACCTCCTCTTCCGCGTCGCAGATGACTGGTCCCGCATCCGGCGGTATCGACCCGGCGAGGATCCTGCGCCGATCCACGATCAGCCCGATGCACCCAGCGCCCCGAAGAGCAAGACGTCGTCGAAGGCGAAACCGCTCTCGCCTGTTGAGCGCAACCGCAGGCTGCTCGCCCACCTGGCTGCGTTCGGCGAGCTGGTGCCCGGGGACCGCGAAGACCTCGGGTTGGATGAGGGGCACCTCTGCGACTGGCTGGACTCGTTGCTGGTACGACGCCCCGACGGCTATGTGGTGACCCCGCTCTTCCTGCATTTGATCGAAGGCGATCCAGGGCCTTGCTCCTTCACCACGCGGCTCGCCGCGCGGTTCATGGGTGAACACCTTCGTCGGCACGCGCCGGAGTCACTCCCGGTTCTCGAGGAGCACATCTGGACTCGGTTCGGGCGCTGGCACCTGCCGCAACCCCAAGGGGACGACCCCAAGATCCACGCCTACCTGAGCGTGCCGATCCGCGAGGCCCGCGATGTCGCGGCATCGGAACGACTGGACCTCTTCGCCCAGCTGCCGCCGACGGTGAACAACGACCTGATCCGCGAGCCCGACTTCCTCGCGGAGCTGCAGTCCTGGAGCGCCGACGCTGCATCGAAGGCGGAGGATGGGCCGCTCAGCAGGCAGCTGCGTCGCGGCTGGAAGCGACCGCTGATGCTCAGCATCGTGGAACTGCTCGTCGCGGATGACGGGCAGGTGCGGGTCGGCGAGATGAAGCGCGCCGACGTGGTGGAGCGAAGCCACGTCGTCGCAGGGCTACCGCTGTGCGGCTCAGGGGACTGGAAGCCCGGGGTTCTGCTCGAGCGCGAGGCCGCTGTCGAACGGCTCTCGCGGCACCCGGTCGCCGGAGCGATCCTGCAGCTCGAGGTGCACCGCCTGTTCGCAGACTTGAAAGGGGAAGCGGCGGCATCGATCCACATCGCCGGGGGCCCGGCACAGCTCGAGCTCGATGGGGTGAGCCGGGGTCCCCTCTGGCGACACGTCCGCGCGCTGCTCGAACAGGTCGGATACTGGCCGGTGGGCGCCTGCACCCAGGACGCGCTCTGGACCTCGGCCGTCCAGGCGATGTTGAAGAATCTCGAGCTGCTCGACGTGCTGGAGCGCCACGGCCCCATCCTTCGACTCACCGACGCCTACCAGTCCACGATCAAGGCCCATCCAGGCCATCTGCACAACCGCGGCGAGAAGCTGTACCGCGTTCGCCTGTCGCAGTTCCTGGCGGCCCTCCCGGGAGGACAGGCATGACCGCACAGTCGCTGCGCCTCGCGCTCCCCAAGCTCTTCCTGTGGAGCGATGCGGCTCGCATCCAGGAGTACCCGCGGGCCGCCACCCGCGCCGAGCCGGGACGCGTCTACTCGCGGGTCGACCTGGAGCGCCTCGTCTTCGACATCGCTCCCACCATGGAGTTCAAGGGTGGCGCACCGCGTGGCAAGGGGACCGATGGGGTCATCAACACCTATGGCCTGGAGCGGAGCGGCCAACGCTACCGCATCAACGGGATCAACCTCTTCGAGCGCGTGGGCCAGGGCCTCTGCGCGACGTCCGAGGGCCTCGAGCTGGGGAAGGCATTCCGTGAGGCGCGATCCGATATCGACTGGGCCCGCGTCCTGGCCCGGCAGCTCCTCCGGCGTGAGCCTCGCACCCGCCTGGTGATCGGACTCTGCCTCGCGGGCTGGCAGCTCGGCGTCGAGGCACCGGGAGGCATCCCAGCCGGTGCACTGTCGCTCTGCTCCCCGCAGGGTGAGTGGCTGAACGTGGCCCAGCGTGAGTGCGAAGGATTCAACACGCTGCTGCAGGACAACGCCGAGCTCGCCCTGGGGCCGCTCTGGCGCACGGACCTGGAATCGCTCGGCGAGTCGGGGCCAATTGCCTGGGAAGGCGTCCAGGGGGGAGTACCCTCGACGAACGATCTCCCCACGGCGCTCAAGAAGGCGCTGGCCGTGTTCTTTCACATCCAGGCCTTCGAGGGTGGTCCGTCGGTCTGGGGCATGGAGGCTGGCGGGCTCGCCGAGGCGTTGGCACTGGAAGACATGGCGAAGCTGGGATTCGGGGACGCTGTGCCGGCGCGCCTGAGCGACGACGAAGCGTTCGCACGAGCGCTTCGCGACTGCGCCGATGCAGGGGGCTTTCTCATCGTGAGCCAGCTCGCCGAACGGTTCGGGGAGATCCTCCACGTGCCGGCCGAGGATCGAGCCGCAGTGCTCGACAGCTTCATCCGCACCGCGATGTACCATGACCAGCTACGCGTCCTCGATCGCCATGCGGGACAGCCGCGCATGGGGCGCGGCCTGTTCGGCGAACCCGGAGCCCGCCGGGTTCGCGTCGAGTTCACGCCCACCCACAAGACCACGCATGCCCAAACCGCAGTGCAGACCTCCGGGGGGTCTGCCAGCGAGAGGCAGGGAGAAGACCGATGACCGTTTCCAAGCCGTGGGCCGCCAAGGGGGTCGCGCTCTATCCGCCCTCGTTCTCCATGGTGGGCCAGAACCAGGTGTTCAACGCCCTCCACCAGTTCCGGCGCTCCTTCTGGGATGGTGTCTCGAAGGACATCGCGGGCTTCTTCATCGCGTTCGGCGACTGGGGCCTGGGCAAGACACGGCTCGGCTACGAGCTCATCGCCGAGGCGACGGGACATGTCGATCGGTGGCTGCTCAACAAGAACGAGTACGTCATCCCGCCTTTCCACCAGCCGGACAAGAAGCCGCGGGTGCTCGAGCCTGCGCTGCAGGACGGCATTCTGCCGCTCTACATCCGCTACAGCACCGTCTGCGACGACGCGCTCGACGCGGCAGCGTGGGTGGCTCGGCTGGCGGTAGAGGCCCTGCGGCACACCCTGCATGCCGACCCTGCTGCTGGAGGACCGCGGGACCTCTACGAGGATCTCAAGGCAGCGATGGTGGCCAAGGGCGTGAACCTGAAGGCTCTCTCGCTCGTCGACGACAGCACGCGCTCGTTCGAGGATCGGCTCGGAGACGCGAAGAAGATCCTGAGGAATGCCGGATTGAATCACCTCTGGATCATCGTCGACGAGGTCGAGACGCCTGGTGACTTGAGACGTGGACTGCGAGAGGAGACCCAGACCAAGGTGGATGATGAGTACCTCCTCATGGTCTCGGAGGTCATCAAGCACGAGAATTGGCGGAACCAGCATCCGGACGTGAACTTCCTGCTGCTGTGCAGCGTGGGCATGCGCGACCAGATCAACATCGGTCCGAACCTGCGCCGCGCAAGCTCGGTCACGATCGAGCCGAATCAGCTGACCGACGTGCAGAGCTACGTCGATCACATCAAGGGCAGCTTGGCTGACCCGAAGTCGGTCGAGTACCCGATCGGCACGCTCGAGGGCGCATTCCTGTCCGCCAATCGGAACTTCGGCTGGTTGAACGTGATCATGGCGTCCATCCACGAGACGCATGCGCGTCACCGCGAGCGGGGGGAGGGTTCGAGCGCGTGGGAGCTCCTGAAGGACTTCGCCAAGACGGATGCCCGTGCGAAGAACATCTTCAATGACAGCACCGTCTTGCCGCTGCTCGGCACCGTCGCCGGTGTCCCGAAGCAGGAGGTGGAGCGGCTGGTGTACGGCCAGCTCCCGGCTCCTGTCGGTGGAGCTGCGCAGGCAGCGTTGAACGAGAGCATGGCTGAAGCGCTGCTCGAACACGAAGTCGCGGGGCGCGGGCATGCTTTCGCCGAGCTCTTCCAGGTGCACATCGACGAGCGAGCGCTCGCGAACGAGCTCACTCGCCCCGAGTTCGGCTTCAAGGCGAAGGAAGGGAAGACCGACACTTACTTCACACCGAACTGTGAAGTGTCCGTCGTCGGACTCCTGGAAGCCTTGCGCGCGTTCTCCGTCGCGGTGGGGGGAGCACCCGGCATGGCCGGCGACTTCGTCGTGTACACCCACCTCGAGCAATGGGGCGAGCAGCTCGCGGCTCTCTATCCAAGGGAGGGTATCGATTTCGCTGCAGAATCGCTACACCGCATCTTCTCGAAACCCGAGTACCGGGTCGACGGCACGCGGTTCGTCGGCATGTCCTTCCGGCTCTGGCGCGAGTTCAACAAGCTGCTGGTGTCGGCGGCTGAGAGTGTACGCTTCTTCAAGGACGGAAGGTACGAGGCTGCCCTGGACCAGTACGTGCGAAGCGTGAGCCAGACGAAGGCGAAGCGCGGAACCGCGATCTGCCTGGGTCTGGCGAAGCTCCTCGACGACCATCTGGACGATGCCGGGACCAAGCAGGAGTCGGGTCTGAAGGACGTTCCGCACAGATCCTTCACCTCCACGTTCGTGTCGCCTTCCCTCGACGGGCTGCGGGTGACCCCCGATGGTCGGTGCACGATCGCGTACTGCCTCGACGTCCAGGAAACGCTCGACAAGCTCCGCGCATGTATCGGACTGGGCCGGGTCCACCCGATCTTGGTGCTGTTCCCGGCAAGCGCGGACGTGGTCTCGTTCGAGCAGCAGCTCGATGCCTCGCCGGCGTTGCGCCGCTGCGTTGTGACCCGGCGTCTTGTATCTCAGGAAGAGGAGTTCTTGCTGAAGTACTCTGGGCGCAAGACGGCCTACAACCCGAACGAAGCTCGCCTCAGCAAGGTCGCCAAGGGGCTGGAGGGTTCCTATCGCGACGAGTGGCAGGCCAAGACGCGCGAGTGGGCCAACGGCCTGCGCAAGGCTGGATACCTGCTCGCCCCCATCTGGAACCGCAAGACGGGCATCAACACGACCGACTTCGCGAAGGGCTATCGCTACATGCTCGCGAAGGACTGCTCGCTCGATGCCGCGGTCGACACGGCCGGCGGCCCCCTCAACAACGTCGAGTTCGAGAACTGCCGACAAGCGGCCAAGAAGAACATCGAAATCCCTGCAGCATGGAAGCACGGCGACCTGCTCGGCGTGCTGACGACCGATGGCACCCTGCTTCCCAGGGTGCCACGGTGCTTTTTCTCAATCCTTCAGGAGCTCAAGACGCAGTCAGCGGTGAGCAAGCTCGCGAACAGCTTCTTCTTCGCTGTGCCGGACAGCGAGATGAAGGCACCGCAGCAGCTCGAGCAGATCCTGGAGGTCCTCATCGGCCTCGGGCTCGTGCAAGAGAAGAGCGGCCTCTACAAGGCCATCGAGCGGACGATGCTCGAGAGCCGACGGCAATCGGCCTCGACCTGGCTCGAGAGCGAGTGCAAGGACTCCATCAAGAAACTCGCGGATCTCTTCCCGACGCAGGCGGGGATCCTGCTGCAGAACAACTACCCTGCGGCCAAGCAGCAGCTCCTGTCAGCAGAGCGGCAGATCCAGCAGGTGAGCTCTGATCACCTGACGGCGGACATCAACGGCCTGACCGAAGCATCGCTGAAGACAGTCGTCGCCCAGATCCTAGAGATCGAAGCGCGCATCCTCGACGTGTGCCCCTTGGAGATCGGCGAGACGACGCTCGACTTCGACTGCTCGCCCGCGCTGATCCTGTCCTTCGAGAACCGGTACTCGGCGCTGTCGCTTTGGGAGCGCGTGGCCTTTCTCGGGTGGCTGAAGAAGACCTTCCTGAAGACCCGGGACGAGATGATCGACGAGATCGAGCATCTGTTGACCGAGGCGGCCACCCTGGACCTGGCCGATGGCTCTCCATTCCCTGTGGCCCCCGTCACGCTCCCGCTCAAGGCCATCAAGTCCGAGCTGGAGAATGCCGTGAAAGGGGCCGCGGCAGCAGGTACGCAGACAAGGATGGCCACCATTCCGGTCGCCTCGTACACGCTGATGATCGACCAGTACCTGGTCAACTCGCAGTACGAGCACGCCTGGAAGCGCATGGACGCGCTGAAAGATCTCATCAGTGAAGAGCGGCCTGGCAGCTTCTTCGCCCGATTCAAGAAGCTGCATGAGCAATGGTCGAAAGCAGTCAAGGACTTCAGGTCGGCGGCGGCTGCCTGGAAGTCGCTGGCGGACTTCGTGGCTGATGCTCCGGCGTCAGTCCAGGCGTCGCTCAACCCACTCAAGCTCGAGGTCCAGAAGTTCCGTGGCCTCGTGGACGGCGGTCTGAAGCAGCAGATCCAGTCGCAGATCGATCAGGTGGCGGAGACGGAGCTCTTGAAGAGCCTCGAAACCGAAGTGGTCGCAACCGCGCGCGAGGTCCAGCGGCTCCCGCAGCAGCTCACCGAGCGGCTCGACGATCTCAAGGCAGACCTGCGACGGGTGATCCGGCAGAGGGAGCTGCGGGCGCTCAACCGGGTCCTGAAGTCGGTCGGGAAGCCGGCCAAGGCCGAGCCCAATCCGGCTGCAACCTACGGCTCGACGAAGTCCCGTTACGAGGCGTTCAACGGCAAGATCGCCCAGGAGGGAGCGAGCCACTTCGAGGGCGCCGGCAAGAGCGTCCACTTCAGCCTGTGGGTCGACATCTCCAGCGACCTCGAAGCCGGGTCCTACAACGAGGACCAGCACCCCGATCACGCCGATGCGATCCGGGAGCTGAAGGAGATGAAGCTCATCTGGTCGAGACTGGAGCTCCGATGAAAGCGCGCGTCCTCGAAGCTCAGGCTGATCTCTTCGAGATCGGGGTCCTGTCGCAGACAGCCGAAGTTGTGTCGGTTTCCATCGACCAGCTCGTCGCGAGCCCGGCGGGTGCTCCGGTGGTGATCGTCGGAGGGCTTCTGGGTGCAGAACGGATCGGCGACATGCGGAGGCTATCGTCCGTGCTCGCACGTGCACGCGTCGCGGTCGTCGTAGTGCCGCCTTTCGCCGACCAGGACCTCGGGCGCCACTTCGAGACCCCCGTGCAGCTCCGGCTGCAGCGGCGCGCTGCCGAGTCGGTGGCTCGGGTTGTCGACGGGGCGACCGCGGAGGTACTGGGTACCGAGGTGAAGGTACGCTCTGACCACTTCTTCGACACGGCGCTCGGGGCGGGTGTGTTGGCTGTCGATGCCCAAGGCAAGCCGGTGCTGATCCGCTATCAGGCGACGACCACTGCGGGGCCTGTGTTCTTCTCGGCCCTCCAGCTGCTGACCTATACCGCGCTCTCGGATGAGGGACAGCGCCAGGGGTCGCTCGCCCACCTGTTGTCGTGGAGGCCAACCCTTGCCCCCGAGGCACTGGAGTCGCCACAACTGCGATCGAGCCCGCCGGAAACGGACACCCTCGACGAAGGAGGGCTTGTGCACGTCGCCCTGCTCCTCGCTGCTGGCGGCTCGCAGACGGAGGGCCAGCTTCGATCGCGGGCGCAAGCCCTGCTGGGAGCGGAGCTGAGTGCCGACGATGTCCGTCACGCGCTCGAGGAGCTGGGGGGCAGGGGCGTGATTGACGTAGCCGGGGAGGGGCCGGTTGATCGCGAAGCGCTGGCCCGCTTCCTCGAGCAGCGCGGGATGCACCCGTACCTGCGTGAGCTGGCGGCCCTGCTCGCCTCGGAGGAGACGACCCCATGAAGAGCATCGAGCTGGCCCGCTCGCTCGCTGCGGCCATGAGCCTCCGTCTTCCTGGCACCGTCGGGAAGATCGCGAACAAGATGAGGTACATCGACTCGAAGGCTCCGCTCTTCGTGCGTGGCGGCATCATCCGCACCATCGAGGCACGTCGGTTCGACCGCATCTACGCAGTCGGTGTCTCATCGAAGAGTCGCAGCATGCCCGCCCTGGGCGGCGTCCTCTATGGCGCTGCGGCTCTTCGACACGATATCGTCGTGACTGGCAACCAGGTGACGGAGGGTTTCCAGGACAGCCGGGTCGACATCAACGACATGAACTTCCTCGACGCGTCCGAACGGCTGGCGTGGAAGGAGTACATCCTCGTCTACCAGCTCCTCACAGACCTCCTGGACTCGGAAACACGTCCCGACGTCATCTTCGTCGATGTTCCCTTGCTCGTGCCGCGCGCTGAGCAGAGCCTCAGCCTTGCCGAGCCCGACGTGGAAGAGGAATGGCGGGAGCTGATCGAGGTCATGGAGGCGTTCTGGCAGCGCTTCCTCCCTTCCATCTACCCGAATGACCCGAACGGGCCGTTCCTCGTGTCGCTCCAGTCCCGCCGCGACCTCAACGCGGCCGTCCTGAACGCGCTGCGCGAGAAGGGAACGGCTGGTTCGCCGGAGGCGATCAGCAGCGAAGCCCTGGACCTCGTGCAGACCGAGTGGGTCCAGCTGCGCCGAGTCGGCGTGCTCCGCTTTTTGCGCGGAGCGTTGCGCGCCGGGCACCGGACGGCCGCCTACCACTACGAGGCGCTCGGGCGACAGATGAAGCGCTTCGAACCCCGGACGGTCGCGAACCACGGACTCATCGGATTCCACATCCAGGTCGGACTCCGCACACCGATCTGGAAGATCGAGACCATCGGTGCACCGGGGCAATGGGACTCCGAGGCGCTCGACAGGCTGGCCAGCATCACCGCTTTCCTGACGTTGAACGACAACCCGCGGATGAAGCCGTTGCCGCTCTGGTATGCAGAGGAGCTCGTCAAGATGCCGCGCGAGGTCCTGTCCAACTACCTCCGCTCGACCCTGGGCATGCTCAAGGACCGTGCCGTTGATCGAGCTTGGCTCGAGGGCGTCGACACCATGGATGAGGAGTGAGCATGTTCCGAGACGACGACAATTACATTGGCAAGCTGGTCGGCAACACTGGAGAGACCGACAAGCTCACGGTAGCACTTCGCACAAGCTTCTCAGCGCGTCGAGGTGAGTTCGTGCGCGTGGCCCACCAGGAACGCGAACTAGAGTCTCAGCTTGACGTGCTTGGGCGCATCGTGGGTCTGGCGCGCTCGAACATCTTGTTCAGCCCCGCACTCGGTGAAGGGATCAGCGAGGTGGAGCTTCTGCCGCAGTCGAGGCTCTCGGGCGAGACCGTGTACGCGACGCTCGAGCTGGTCGGCTACAAGGACCCGTTCACAGGCGAGATCCGGATTCCGAGGCGTCCCCTGACGCCAGGCACGAAGGTGTACGGTGTCGACTACGCCTTCCTGACGAGCTTCTACGAGTTCTCCGAGGACACCAGCATCCATCTTGGGAACCTCGTCGGGTACGAGAAGGGCGAGAACATCGTCCCGGTCTTCCTCGACGCAAACACGCTCGTGACTGAGCACCTCGCCGTGCTCGCGATGACGGGTTCGGGCAAGAGCTACACGGTCGGTCGTGTGATCGAGCGGCTCGTCGCTCAGCTCAACGCCTCGGTGGTCGTCTTCGACCCCCATGGCGAGTACGGCAAGGCGTTCCGGGGCGGCAAGCTCAACTTCAACGATCGCCTCGACAAGGTCGAGGACCTGCGAGACCGGCAGAAGCTCGCCGAGATCCAGGATGTCCTCCAGAAGTTGCAGGACCGTGGAGGCGGTATCAAGGTCTACACGCCGCAGCTCCCTAGCTTCGACGAGAAGTACGCGGGGAAGAACAAGCGCCTTGCGCTGCAGCTCGACCACTTCGACGTGGACGAGTTCTCGGGAGTCCTGCCAGGGCTGACCGAGCCTCAGCAGCGGGTGCTCGACGTCGCGCTCCGGTACTGGAAGGAGAACGTCGACGAGCCCCGCGACATCCAGGAGCTCTTCGCAGTGCTGGACGACCTCGACCGGTTGAAGGAGTGGGTGGGTGAGGCGGGGAGCCAGGGTGAGGCCAATGCGCTCAAGGGGGGAAGCGCGAACATCGCGGCCATCCGGTTGCGGCGGATGATCAATGAGGCGCAGAGCTTCTACTCTCGATCCGCTGGTGAGCCCTTCGACCTGTACGAAATGGTCGGAGACGACAACGCGGAGGCCGGCCGCCTCTGCATCGTCGACCTCCAGGGACTCTCGAACACCGCCAGGCAGGTCATCGTCGCCTTGATCTCGTGCGAGCTCCTGAAGGCGGCGGCGCACAAGCAGCGCCCGACCCGCCCCGTGTTCATCGTCTATGAGGAGGGGCACAACTTCGCACCGGCTGGCGAGCCCGCAATCTCGAAGAACATCATCAAGCGCATCGCCGCGGAGGGTCGGAAGTTCGGTGTGGGCTTCGCGATCGTGAGCCAGCGACCGAGCAAGCTCGACTCGGATGTCACGAGTCAGTGCAACACCATCGTCGCCATGCGCATCAAGAATCCGGACGACCAGCGGTTCATCCAGAAGACGTCGGATTATTTCTCGGCTGCGGACCTGGCGGAGTTGCCGACGCTGTCGACCGGTGAAGCGCTGATCTGCGGACGGGCGATCATCGCGCCGCTCGTCGTGAAGGTGGGCACCAAGGCGCTCATCCACGGCGGCGAGTCGCCGCGCGTGTGTGAGCGCTGGGGCAGGTCCGGCGGATGACGATCGACCGCTCGAGGTCCCTGGCGGACCAGGTCTTCGCCGGGCTCACCAACCGCGACCTGATGGCGGAACAGCTACCGATGCTGTTGGCGACTGGAATCCCGGATTTCGGCCTCACGGTGCACTCGCACTTTCTCACGTTCTTGGTGGGCGTCGGGCAGTCGCAGGGCTACTCAGCGGTGGCAGAGTGCCCCATCTGGTGGGCTCGGAACAGCAACCTCGGCGACGTCCGGGCGGATTCCGTCTGGTTCGAGAAGGGGACCAGCGACGCGACGCTGGCGTTCGAGTTCGAGCGGTTCGAGCGGGGCGATGAGGGCAAGTTGCGAGAAAAAGTCGAGAATCTCGTCATCGCGTCGACCGCCACGCCGAGCTTGAAGTTGTGCGTCCTCGCCTACTGGGTGCGGAGCGGCTCGGCCCCCCGTAGCATGGATGCCATCATCGCTCCGTACCGAGAGGGATTCCGCCGCCGCGGGAACGATGTCCCTGCCGCGCGCACCCCGCTGATGATCACCAAATGCGTGATGCGCCCCGCTCCAGATTCCGAGCGTCTCGTGTTCGGCGAGTTCCTACGTGATGAGCGCAACGAGCGACTCGCCTTGGGGAGGGCGTAGTCATGGCGCTGATCGTGTTCCGCGGAAGGCCGGGTGAGGAACTGGGGGACCGGTTTCGCTTGTTGGCGGAGCTCGGTAAAGGGAGCTTCGGAGAAGTGTGGCAAGCGCGGAGGCTGAAGGATGGTGCCACGGTCGCGATTAAAATTCCGAAGGACCAGGAGAAGGGCGAGGAGGTGCTTCGCAAGGAATCGGATATCATCAAAGACATCCATCATCCGAACATCGTTCGCGTCTACGGTTTCCACAACATAGGCGAGCTCTTCCTGATCGAGATGGAGTTCGTCGATGGATATGACCTGGCGAAGGTTCTCGACAGCGTTAGCACGCGTGCGCCCCTGACGTTTGAGAAGATGCTGGAGTGGACATTACAGATCCTCGATGGACTCGCTGCAGTCCACGCAGCGAACATCTCGCACAACGACCTGAAGCCACAGAATATTCTTGTGGACAAGGCATCAGGATCGGTGAAAATAACGGACTTCGGCTCAAGCCGGCGACTTGAGGACGTGTGGGTCTGGACCCAGCGACATGGCACGGAAGCGTACATGGCACCCGAGGTGGCGCTCGAGGGCAAACGAGCCCGCGACGTCAGCGACATCTACTCGATTGGCGTCCTGCTCTACGAGATGGCCACGGGAAGGCTGCCCTACTCGAGCCCACATCAGCTGCTGACCGGTGTTCAGATCGCTAAGCCCCGCGAGATCAACCGAGACGTGCCTGCCGACCTCGAAGAAGTGATTCTCCGCGCCATGTCGCGGCGCCCAGAGAGCCGTTTCCCTAACTGCGGGTCGATGAGCGCGACGGTCCAGGCATGTTTGGAGCGGCTACGGGCTGAGGCCAAGACCGCTGCGATGCCAGCCCGCTCGGAACCGAGCCAACTGGGATTTCGTCCCCCCTCGTCCAGTCCTCTCTACTACCTTGAGCTGGCAAAGCAGCGCCTGGCAGAGGGCGATGCCCAGGGGGCCCTCGAGGCAGCAG
This sequence comes from Myxococcota bacterium, assembly GCA_034005005.1. Lineage (GTDB taxonomy): Bacteria > Myxococcota_A > JAVEVO01 > JAVEVO01 > JAVEVO01 > JAVEVO01. The sequence goes on along the minus strand of JAVEVO010000032.1, from coordinate 19,405 downwards.
AAGCCGCGGTCGACCGAAGCGACGGGCACCCGCAGTACCTCCGCATGCTCGGGGGGATCTGCCTGCGCCTCGGCTATCAGCGGAAAGCGGCCGAAGCCTACGAGCAACTCCTTGCGGCGTTCGATCGCGGGTACCCGATCGAAGGGAACCAGCGTCGAGAGGTCTTTGAGCGCCTCGGTCAGCTCTACATCGGCCTTCAGCAGTACGGCGCTGCGGTTGGGATCTATGAGCGTCTGGTGGACGCGGTCGACAGGCCCTACTCCAGGTTCCGCTTGGCGGTCGCGTCGGGGCTTGACGGTGACTACGGCCGCGCCATCCAGCTCCTGGAAAGCGTCAGAGCTGAGCGTCCGGATGCCGTGGTCGTCTACTCGAAGCTGGGCTGGGCCCACGCCCTCAACGGCAACGACCGACTCGCACTCAGCTTCTACAACCAGGCCCTCACGCTGGACGCATTCGATCTCTTCAGCCTCTTCGAGCTCGGGAAGTACTACTACATGGTCGGTGACCGTCGCCGGGCTCGGGAGTACTTTGAGAGGGTCATGGAGGCAGACAAGCAGGGTAATTACGCTGCTCAAGTGGGAGAGATCACGAACACAGCCGCCTGATCTCCCCCCACCTCTCCCGCTGCTCGGCCCAGATCGGCGTGGCGACCACCCCCCGCAGCTCCCGCTCCGTCACCGGCTCCCGGCCCGGCTCCGCCCGCAGCGCCAGGATCTCGGCCTGGATGTCGGGGGCCAGCAGCAGGAGGTTCATGATCTGGGTGAGGCGGGCCCGGGTGAAGCCGTGCTGGCGGGCGATGTCCGCGTAGTCCTGGAACTCGCCGGCTTCGATGCGGGCGTCGAGGTCGTGGGCGAGCGCGAGCAGCCGGGCGATGCGGGCCGGCTCGGTGCGGCGTAGCCCTTCCTCCCGGCGGGTCCGGCGCTCGGCCTGCTGGCGTCGGCGGCTGGCGAAGGCGATCGTCTCGACGAGCACGCTCATGGGGCGGCGACCTCCGTCGTGGCGGGGGCGGCAGCGCTGTCCGCCTGCTGGGATCCCGGCCGGTCGGGGAGCGGGTCGGCCAGGTCGTGCATGGTCATTTTCATGATGCCGGCGGGCTCGTCGACGTCGATGCGGCGGACCAGCAGACGGGTCACGTCGAGGCGCTCCTCGGGCACCAGGTGGGTCCACAGCTCCTCGAAGCTGTCGAGGAGCTCGAGCGCGGTCGACACGCGGCCGACCGCTGTCGACAGGCCGCGCAGCTGATCGTCGACCTGGCTGGCCTGGCCGCGGAGCCGATCGAGCTGCAGCTCGATCTCGCCGAGCTGGGTGGCTGCGATGCTGCTGCCCCGACCGCCCGCGGCGCGGACCGTGTCCAGCAGCGTCCTGCCGTCCTGGTTCAGCACATCCATCTGCCGCTGGATCTCGGCTCGCTGGGCCGCGAGCTGCCGTCCCACGGTGTCCTTGCCGTCGTCCAGCCGGGCGGTGATCTCCCGCCGGAGGGCAGGGTCGGCGCAGACGGTGCGGATGCGCTGCACGACCAGCGGCTCGATCTCGGCCGCGGAGAGCCGCGGGTGGTCGCAGACCTTGGGGCCCCCGAACATCTGGGTCTTGCAGACGTAGTAGCGGTACTCGACGCCATGGCGACCGCGGGCGCTGGTGGTGGTCATCGGCGCGCCGCAGCGGCAGAAGAGCAGCCCGGAGAGGAGGTAGTCCGGGTTGCGCTGGCGCCGGGGGCCGCGGCCGCAGGACTTCGAGGAGAGCATGTCCTGGACCTGCTGGAAGATGGCCTCGTCGACGATCGCCTCGTGCTCGCCCGCGTAGGTCTCGCCCTTGAAGATCACCTTGCCCACGTAGGTCGGGTTGCGCAGCATGCGGTGGACCGTGTTGGGATCCCAGGGCTTGCCCCCGCTCGGCTGACCGTTCTTCTTGGCGTAGGTCTTCTTGCACCAGCCCAGCGACCGGAGCTTCTCGGCCACTGCGTCGATGGAGCGCAGCCGGAGGTAGAGCTGGAAGATCAGCCGGACCTGCTCGGCCTCCTCGGGAACGAGCTCCAGCCGCCGGTGCTCGCGGTCGACGGTGTAGCCGAGGATCGGCGGCCCACCCGTCCACTTCCCCCGGCGGCGGGCCGCGCTCATCTTGTCTCGGGTCCGCTCGCTGATCATCTCCCGTTCGAACTGGGCAAAGGAGAGGAGCAGGTTCAACACGAGCCGTCCGAGCGACTGCGCGGTGTTGAACTGCTGGGTCGTCGAGACGAAGTGGATGCCCTTGGCGTCGAACACCTCGATCATCTTGGCGAAGTCGAGCAGCGAGCGGGACAGCCGGTCCACCTTGTAGACGACGATGCAGTCGAGCTTCCCGGCGTCGATGTCCTCGAGCAACCGCTGCAGGGCCGGGCGCTCCATGTTCGCTCCGGTGTAGCCGCCGTCGTCGTAGCGGTCGGGCAGGACGATCCAGCCCTGGCCCCGGATGTAGAGCTCGGCCGCCTCGCGCTGGGCGTCGAGCGTGTTGAAGTCCATGCTCAGGTTCTCGCTCGTCGACTTGCGCGTGTAGATCGCGCAGCGGAGCCGCGGCGGCGGCGGCTCGGGTCGCGTGCTCATCGTCCCTCCTTGCCGCTCTTGTCCTTGCGGGCGGTCAGGCCGAGCCAGAGGAAGCCGTTCCAGGAGGTGCCGGTGATCTCCTTGGCGAGCCGCGACAGGCTCCGGTACGGCTTCCCCCGGTACTCGAAGCCCTCGTCGAGCACGGTGATCTCGTGCACCACCCCCTCGTGCTCCTTGCGCAGCACGGTCCCGGGCGGGGGCAGCCGCGGATCGAGGGGATGCCCGGCCGGCTTCGGGTCGGGCGTGAGCGGCGGCGAGGGCAGCGGACGCGCACGCAGGCTGGTCCCCGGGGCGAGCTCGGTGGCGAGGGCCCGCGCCTCCGGGGTCAGCCCGCCTTCGTGCAGCTCCTGGATCAACCAGGCGCACCGCTTGAAGAGGTAGTCGCGGTTGAAGCTGCGGCTCTCGCGGCCGGACAGGGCGGCGAAGCGGTCCTGCAGCTGCCGCACGCTGAGGTCCTCGAGCCCGGCGAGCTCGGCGGTCAGGATGGTCCCCGACGCCTGCTGGGAGGTCGTGCTGGGCATGGCACATTCCCCTTCCGATTCGGTCATCTGCGGTCGGCGGCCAGCCCGTCGACCAGTCACATGAAGGCTTCGGTTCGCGGGCTCATCAAGGGAATTCCGCCAGGGAATCCAACTCGTTGAGAGCGGTTGACTGGGTCGGAGAGGCGCCATCAGCCTGGCACCCAGCTGTGGTACTCGCTGCTCCCGCTCCCGCTCGTGCCCTCGGTCTGCGCCTGCGGGAAGTCGTCGACGGTCAGGGTCTGCTTGGCGGCCTCCAGGTCGACCAGGACGGCCCGCCGGCGGTCGTTCCGGCCGTTGAAGCAGACCAGCTCGTCGAGGGCCTGGATGTAGCCGCCGAGGCGGTGGCTCTCGACGAGCTGGCGACGTAGCGCCTTGCGGTCCGGCACCTCCCCCTCGAAGCCGGTGCGGCGGCAGTGCTCGGTGTAGGCCGCGTGGCAGGCAGGGAAGTGCAGGGCGAGCACGCCGCTGTCCCTGTAGACGTAGTGACGGCCGTGCTGCAGGGAGCCGGCCACCGCCATCACCGACAGCTCCTCCAGGAAGTAGTCGAGCCCGGACTTGACCGCGGTGCCACCGCCCTCGAGCAGGTCGTCAAGCACCCCGCGGACCGCCGCCTCCACGTCCAGCTCGGGCACCGCGATGCCCAGGCTCTGCGCATACTCCTCGAAGTGGTGCAGGCCGAGCACCATCACGGCGAGGTTCTCCCGGACCCGGAAGGGCACCTCCCGGCCGGCTAGGAGTCGGTCGGTGAGCTGCAGGGCCAGCTCCAGGTCCGCGCTGGTGTCCCGGCCGAGCAGGAAGCGGACGATGCCCGGCGCGAGCAGCGTCGGGTCCACCGTGCGGATGCGGGCGAAGGCCCGGGCGTGCCGCGGGTCCCGCTGGAGCTGCTGCTTGTCCGGGTTGGCGGTCAGGATGCGCTCCACCAGCGCCGGCTCGATGGGGCGGGTCTCGCCGGCCAGGCAGAGCGGCGCGGCGAGCCGGTAGGTGATCAGGGTCTGGTCGGCCCGGCCGCGCTCCTCGACCTCGCCGGTGTAGAGGCGGCGCATGTAGCGGTGGAGCACGTTCCGCTTCTTCTGCGGCATGTCGAAGGGCTTGTACTCGTCGATGAACACCGGGACCGAGTTGGTGGCGGCGAGCAGCTTCAGGGTCGCGAACTCGGTCTCGGTGGCGCTGTAGGGCTCGGACGAAACGACCCCGATCAGCGGCCAGAAGACCTCCATGATCAGGCTGCTCTTGCCGCTCCCGTGGGTGCCCCACACCACCAGGATGGGGAAGTGGCCGAGCTTGGCCGTGACGCGGGGTCGCAGCGGCGCGGCGAAGAACCACCCCAGGATCGGCAGGACCACCTCCGGGGTGTTCAGCTCGAGCAGGCTCGGCAGCACCACCGCGGCGGTCGCCCGCTCGACCTCGGAATCCGAGGGCGGGCGATACCGCACCCGCTCGTGGAGCGTGGCGCCGGAGGGGACGTAGACAAGGTCCTCGCCGGCGACGTCCACACCAGCCGGGCCGAGCATGCCGTCCGGCGTGATCCAGCGGGGCCCCCGCTCCGAGGAGTGGTAGCCGAGGTTGATGGTACCCCGGCGGGTGGGCACGCGCCGGCCGGCCACCAGGCGCAAGACGCCCTGGACGTTCTCGTCGGAGCCGGTCCATTGCAGGTCGACCGAGCCGAGCACCTTGAGCAGGTTGCGCTTGCAGTGCCAGGCCTCCCGAGGAAAGCGCAGCCCGCGGTAGACCGCGCCTCGGTCCGTGGTGACGTCGGCGTCGATGATCTCGCCGTCTTCCACCACGATCCGCTGGGTCGGCTCGATCTGGAACGACGAGATGAGCACCGGCTCGCCCCCGCGGCCACGCACCCAGTAGTGGTCGGTCTCTTCGAAGACCTCGCCTTTGCGCGCCTCCTCGCCGCCAGCGCTGCTGCCCTCCTCGTCATCGTCCCGGGCCGCTGCGCGCTCGGTCCTGGGCGGTCGCAGCAGGCTCCGCACCGTGGCGGCCCGCAGCTTGAAGCGCTTCACGAGCAGGTCGGTGTAGGCCTCCTGCTCGATGGGGGCCGCGGTGCGGATCATCGCCAGCACCGGTCCCAGGTGGCCGGCGAGGTCCGCCTTCGGCGTGTCGACCGGGATGCGCTCGAGCAGGAACTCGGGGAAGCGGCGAGCGCCGGCCAGCACGCGGCGCAGCGCGTCCGCTCCCTCGGCCACGACCAGCTCGTTGACGTCGATCTTGTCCCGCCCCTCGGGGCGAGGGATGGTCGCGACGCGCACGTCCCGGCCGGCCGCGTGCAGCGCCTGCGCGGTCTCCACCGCGCCGGCTTCGCCCGCACCGTTCACCTCGCTGTCGTTGCAGATGATCACCCGCTTGGCGCGGGCGGTCAGGGCCAGGAGCTTCGGGTGGTCCTTCTTGCGGAAGCGGACCGTCACCGGCGAGATGCAGCGGACGCCGGATTGCAGCGCGCTGATGCAGTCGGTGACCCCCTCGGTGATGAGCAGCTCGTCCGCACCTCGGGCCGCGTCCTCGTTGTAGAAGGTCTCGTTGGCGACGAAGGCCGAGACGTAGGGGTGCCGGTCGGACCGGGTGAGCAGCTTCTTGTACTTGGCCAGCTCCCAGGGCTCCTCGCCGGTGTGCTCGGTGGCCCGGGCGATGAAGTAGACCACCCGGCCGCGCAGCCAGTAGGGGAAGACCAGCCGGTCCCGGAAGAAGTCCTCGACCCGCCCGTCCCGCAGCCGGACGAACAGCCCGGTGGCCAGGGCCTCGTCGGGCGTGGCACCGAGCAGGCCGGTCAGGTGCTCGTAGAGATGGCCGTCGGCCCAGCCGAGCAGCAGCGAGTCGACGGTCTCGTCGGTGAAGCCGTACCGTGTGCGGAACCACTCGCCGCGGACCTTGGATGGCAGAACGCCGTGGTAGTAGGCCGCGGCCGCAGTGAGCAGCGCCTCCACCCGTCGCCGCTCGCTCAGCCTGCCGAGCTCTTCGGCCAGCGCCGGATCGCTGCCGAGCTCCGGGACCTCGAGCCCGGCCCGGCGGGCCAGCGTCCGGAGCGCCTCCATGAAGCCAGCGCCGGAGCGGCGCATCTCGTAGTCGAGGCAGTCGCCGCCTGCGGAGCTGCCGCCCGAGAAGTCCCGCCAGGTCCCGGCGTGCGACCAGACCACGAGGGAGGGGTGCTCGTCCCGGTTGAAGGGCGAGCGCCCCTTGAGCACCGAGCCGCAGGCCTGCAGCGGCGTGTCCTCGCGGATCAGCTCCGCCAGGTCGGTGCGGGCGTGGACTTCGTCGAGGAGGTGGCGGAAGGTGGCCTCATCCATCAGGCGCCTCGCTCGTAGCCGGCCAGGGCCTCGCTCCCGAGCACGTTGCGGTAGGCCCGCTTGCGGGCGGCGAACTGGCGGCGGGCCAGCGGGGTGTCGTCGACCAGGTCGAAGAGGATCGGGGTCTGCTTGCCGGGGAACGGGCGCATCAGCCGCCCGAGCCGCTGGATGGTCCGGCCCTCGGCCCGGGCCGGCGTCGCCAGGATCAGCCGCTCCAGCCGGACCACGTCCAGCCCCTCGTCGGCCAGGGAGGTGGCGCAGACGATCCGCAGCTCGCCGCGGCGGAAGCGGTCGAGCAGCTCCGCGCGACGACCGCGGGCCACCCGGCCGGTCAGGGCTTCGGCCTCGACCCCGGCCTCCCGCAGCAGCGCGGCGAGGCGCGCGCAGTGCTCGACCCGGCCGGAGAGCACCAGAACCGTCCGGCCGGCAGTGGCCTCCCGGGCAGCGAGGTCGACGATCAGCCCGTTGCGGGCCGCATCGCCAGCGAGCAGGTCCACCAGCCGGGTGTGGTCGGTCGCGACGGGCGAGCACCCGGTGGCGGTGGGCTCGATGCGTGGCACGACCAGGTGGCCGGCCTGCACCAGCTCCTCGTGGCGGATGCGGAACACCGCGGGCCCGATGCAGAGGTCGAGCAGCGGGGTCAGGCCGTCGGCCCGGTCGGGCGTGGCGGTCAGGCCGAAGCGGTACCGGCCGGGCAGGTGCGCGAGCAGCCGGCGGAAGGTGATGGCCGGGACGTGGTGCACCTCGTCGATGACCACGGTGCCGAAGCCCCGGCCGAGCTCGGCGAGCGCGACGTCATCGAGCGCGGCCAGGGTCTGCACGGTGGCGACCGTGACCTCGGCGAGCGTGAACGCGCCGTCGGCGATGACGCCGGCTTGCAGCCCGAGGGCCTGCTGGATCGCGATGCGCCACTGGTCGACGAGGTCCCGGGTGTGGACCAGCACGAGGGCCGGCTGTCGGGTGCCGGCGATGGCGGCCGCGCCGATCACCGTCTTGCCACCGCCGCAAGGCACCACGATGCAGCCCTGGAGGCGGCGGACCAGCTCGCCCGCGGCGCGGGCCTGGTAGTCCCGCAGCTCGAGGCGCAGCGTGTAGTCGAGCGGGGGACGGTGGGTGCGCTGGTCCTCGAAGGCGACCGGCTCCCCCACCGCGGCCAGTGCCTGGCGCACCAGCCCCACCGCGCCCCGCGGCACCTGCCAGGTCCCGCTGGCGTCCACTTCGGCCAGGCAGATCTCCTCCGGCGTGGCGCCCACCCACCGTTCGAACCGGACCCGGTTGACGTACTCCGGGTTCGGGAAGGTGAGCCCGCGCCGGAGGAGCTCCGCTGCCTTCGGAGGAAGGCCGGGCAGGCGGATCGTGCTGTCGACGACGGCGTGCACCACGGCCCCCCTGCTCACGCGAACGGGTCTACCTCGGCCGGCGCGGCGGCCGGCGCCTGCTTGGCCTCGAGCTGGTCCAGGAAGGTGCGCGCCGCGGCCTCGTCCGCGGCCCGCAGGTCGCGCACCCGCTGCACGCCGAACTTGGCGAGGAACGCGTCGACGTCGGTGCGCGGCAGCGACTTCAGCCGGGCGACCAGCTCCCCGGCGAGGCGCGGGTCGATGGGGCCGGTCGCGGCCGCCCGGGCCGGCTGGGACGGCTGGGACGGAGCTCCGTCTCCGGGCTCGCCGCTGGCCAGCCGCTCCAGGTCGTGCGGCTCCACCGCGGCGAGCTTGGCCCGCAGCTCGTCGGTCAGCTTCTCCTCGGGCAGGATCGAGTAGGTCGTCTTGGGGTTGCCGGCCTCGCCGTGGCGCTCGATCTCGAAGATCCACTTCTCCAGGCCGTACTTGTCCCGCACCTTGAGGACGTCCTTGAACCAGGTGGTCCCGCCCTCGATGACCTTCATCGCGTTCTCGGCCGGGACGAAGAAGTTGAGCATGACGCGCAGGCTCGGGCGCTTGTCGGAGTGGGCGTCGTTCGCCGCGTCGTAGGTTTCGTAGCGCTCCCCGGTCCAGACCACCTCCCGGGCGAAGGGCTCGCCGCAGAAGGCCCCGACCACCTTGTCGCCGTCGTTGGCGAGCCGCACGAAGATGCCGCCCTGGTTCGCGTGCTTGTCGGCCAGAGACTTCGCCTTGTCCCAAGTGTTGCTCATCGGATCCTCCTCCTCACGTGCTGTACTCTCGAGTTCTCGACGGAGCCGGGCCGGATCGGGGCCCGCCCCTGCTCCAGGCTGTCGTTCGTTCGCCGTGGCCAGCGGCTTGCTCGGCTCGTCTCCCTCCTTCCTCGGTCCGGCCCCGTCCTGTGCGCTCAAGACAGGGCCAGGGCCTCGTCGGGGCCGCGCAGGTCGGCGAGTAGCCCCCGCATCGTGGCGATGGTCCGGCTGTGGCGACGCTTAAGGCGTGCCTGCTCCCGGTCCAGCTCCGCGGGTGGCAGGGCCGGACAGGTCCGCTTGACGAGCGAGCGCAGACGCTCCCCGTAGACGAGCGTGGCGATGACCAGGCGCAGGCAGCCGGGTTCGAGCCGGTCGCCGAGCAGACCGACCAGGAAGGCCTCGAGCTGTGCGCGCTGGTCCGGATCGGGCGGGGCACCTCCCTGCGCCATCAGCTCGGGCCAGCGACGCTCGCACTGCTCGTCGTACCGACGCTGCTCCAGCTCCAGCAGGTCGGCGTGCTCGATCGTGCAGACCAGGGCTTGCTCCCGCTGCTCCAGGGCCAGCCGCCGGAAGATCCAGCGCGCCGTGAGCTGGCGGACGCAGAGCAGGGTGGGGGCGCCTTGCCGATCCAGCGGGAAGGTGGCGACCGTCTCCAGGAAGGCGGCCACGACCAGCTGGTCGAGGTCCTGCCCGGCGAGCGCGCTGCAGACGAGCCGCCCACGCAGCCGTCGGAGCATCGGCTGGAACGCGACCAGCAGCACCGTCGCCCACAGCGGACGTGGCTCGCGCTGCTGCTCGGCGATCAGGGCCCGGACCAGGGCATCTCGCTCGGCGACAGGACACCGGCCGGGAGCGCCGAGCGCTTCCAGCACCGAGAGCAGGCTCTCGTGCCCGGCCAGCACGGGATGCCGCTCCTTCGCGGCGTCGAAGAGCTCTCTGTTCATGGCTGCCTTCACCTGGCGCCGCAGCGCCGGCTTCATGTCCGGGAGGCCCATCGGCTCCTCCGCCTGCGGCGGGGCCCGGGAAGCACCCCTGGTCGAGGGGCGTCGCCGGGCTTCAGGAGCCTCTGGCCGTGCCGCTCAGATGGTTCGGGTCAGGGCTACCCCGTTGGTTGGGCGGCCCGCGCCGTGCCGGCCTCGCCGGCTACTCGCTGGTCCCGGGCTCGGCCGTGGACGAGCAGACGAGGCACGCGGGCGCACCGCAGCGCCGGCACCTGGTCGTGAGCTCGGCCGCGCCGTGGACCGCCCGGATGGTGTAGGCGGCCGTCTTGTAGCGGACCTCGACGTGGTCGCCTTCGGCGACGCCGAGGAGGGTGTGGCAGGCGCTGCAGCGCCAGGGGGTTGCGGAAGGGCTGATGTCGCTGGGGACGCCGGTCATGGTTGCACCTTCGGTCGTCCCGAGAGGCAGGCCCCGATGGTTCATCTCGGGGGTCCGGACCTCAGGCTGGAGGGCTGCTCACCCTCGCCTTGGGCCTGCATCTCTCTCCGGGTCAGATCTGACCGGCGGGCTTGGGTGGGCTACTTCTGACCGGACGCTCCACGGGCTGAAGCCGAAGAAGTACGGGAGGTTGCAATGGGTCGGGTGCCGGTGCTTTTCCTGCTTTTTCCCGCGGGAGGCCAGTCAGCTTCTGACCGACCCTCGCCCTCGAGGTCGATCGCGTCCTCGATCGGCCGCTCGCCCGGCGCGTAGGGGTAGGCGGCGAAGGCGGCCTTCAGACCGTCCTCCGCTGTGAGGCTGAGCGGGTTGTCGTGGAGACCGAACGCGGTCTGCAGGCCGGCGCGGAGCTGGGAGACGAGCTCCTTGAACGCATTGCGCTGGCGGGGGCCGCCGCTCCAGTCCAGCTGCCCTCCGGCCTCGCACAGCTGGACGAGGACGTGCCAGCGCTTGCTCGCCTTGCTCCCCCGGCCGTCGGCGAGACCGAGGTCCTTGAAGGTCACCTGCTGGGCCCGCGTGCCGGGCAGCCGCACGGAGAGCGTGTCGCCGTCGATGTAGTAGAGCTCCACCTGGTTCCAGCGCGTGCCCGGTGGGACCTGCAGCGCCGGAGCCACGGCGGCCCGGGGCCGGGCGGCAAGGTCGTCCGGTGCACCCAGCGGCGCTGGCAGGCCGAGCACGGCCGGCAGCGACGGCCCCTCGGCCTCGCGGCCCCGCACCAGCTCCCGCAGCCGACGCTGGAATCGGGAGGCCGCGTCCCCCAGCACGAGATCCACCAGGCGATACGCCTCGCCCCCCGGCGGGACCCGCCGCAGGAAGTCGCGGTCGTTGGCGACCACGAAGAGGACCGGCGTGGGGTAGCCCGCCTGCAGCGGGGCCGCGGTGGCGCAGAGGTCCACCAGGCAGACCTCGGCCAGGCCCCGGTCGTCCAGCACCCGGAACAGCCCTCGGGGGCGCTCTTCCACGCCGAACCCGGCCCCGACGATCAGCGCCTGCACCCTGGCGGCCACCTCGGACTCGACCGGCGTCAGCCAGAGGACGCGGCCCGCGACCTTCTTCGAGGGGAAGATCAGGCGATCGCACTCCGGGCAGTGGTAGGCGTGGTCCTCCTCGTCCAGGTAGGGGATGACGTAGATGCGCCCGGTGCAGGTGCGGTCCCGGAGGTCGAGCTGATCCGGGTCTGCCGGGTTGACGCAGCGGACGTAGTCCTGCTCCTCGAGGTGCAGCAGGCCCAGCGCCCCCAGCTGGCGGGCCAGCCGCTCCCGCTCGTCGCCGGGGAGCTCGATGTGGGCACGGCGCCGGAACAGGCCGACCGTGGGGTCAAGCTGCGGCAGCATGATGCTTCTTCTCGGTGGAGAGCACGCGGATGCCATAGTCCTTCCACATCAGCTGCTCGAAGTCCGCTCGCTCGTGGGCGTCGAGCGGCTGATCCGCGTAGCGGACGACGTAGCTCGCACCGGTCTTGTCGGCGGGCTCGAAGGTCAGCTTCACCCGCTTCTCGGAGAACCAGACCTTGAGGCTCTCGACCCGGCCGACGTCCGCGAGCGGGTCGCTGAAGGCGCGAGCGAACTGCTGGATCGCCGGAGCGATCGAGGCGCTGCCGGCCGCGCTGAGGCGCAGCTGGGGGGAGCCCTCCAGCCCGCAATCCCCGGCCACCAGCTCCACGAGCGGCAGCCGCGCCGGGTCGGCCAGGAGGCTGTGCAGGAAGGCGGCCACGGTCGCCACCGGCGTCTCGACGACCTCGTTGGTGTAGTTCACTGGCACGCCGAAGAAGCCGGTCGCGATGCGGCTGGCGAGCTGCGGCGGCACGGAGGGCGAGACCGAGCAGACCTGCACCCGGCGCAGCCCCTGCTCGAAGACCAGGATGATCCACTCCCGGCTGAAGCCGAAGGTGTTCTTCGGGCCGTGGGAGACGAAGGCCTCCTTCATGTCCCGCTTGATGAAGACGCGGTAGCGCCCGTCGCCGTTGAGGATGGCCGCGCAGTGGCTCTGGCGCTGGGTCTCCTGCTCCCGCTCGTAACGGTCGAGCAGCCCCTGCAGCGTGGTCCGCGTCAGGAACGTGCCGGGGTCGGTCCCGTTCACCGGGGGCGCGTCGTCCGCAACCATCCGGGCGAAGCCCTTGCGCTGCAGCCGGTCGAGGTGGAAGACCAGCTCGAGGTGGGCAGGGTCCGCGAGGTAGAGCCGCCACAGCAGGGCCCGCCGGTCGTAGCTGGTGACCCCGTCGACGAGCGTGGGCCTCTGGCTGGCGGCAAGCGCCTCGGGGGAGAGCTTCGCCTGGGCCAGCTGCTCGATGGCGCAGACACGCTTGCCCTCCATCGCTGCATCGACCAGCAGGAACGGGAGCAGCTCGGTCCGCCGCGCGAGCAGCGCCGCCTTGAACTCCTCGGTCTCGGCGAGGCCGAAGTGCTCCACCAGCACGCTCCGGCAGCGCGGGGTCAGCGATGCGATCCAGAGGCGCAGCGATGCGTCCCGGGCGTGCTCCTGGACCACCCGCGCAATGCCCACCTCGAGCCGATCACGCCAGAACTCCTCGTCGATCTGGAATGGAGTCGCGGACATCTCGTACCTCCACCCCTGGCCGCGCACACGGCTGCCGTCCACCTCGAGCTGTGCCTGGTGGTCGGGACCCGGCGGGGCCCAGGTGGATCGAGATCTAGCAGCCCCAGAATGTACTGTTCAAGTGTTCAGTAAATCGCGCAGGAGGGGCGCGGGGATCGCTCCGATCGACCGGGGAAGGGGCGGAGACGGGGCGCGACGGGGTTGCGCAACATGCTGGATTCGTTCATGATGCTTCCGAGCTGTGCAGGGAGGTCGAAGCGATGGTCGAATCGATTCCGCGGAGTACCTTGGGGCTGGCGGCCGAGTACGCGGTCGCGGCGGAACTCTGCAGGCGCGGGACGTACGCCCAGTTGACCCTCGGGAACCAGAAGAGGACGGATCTGCTCGTCTTTTCGGAATCTGGCGGGCTGGCGCGCCTGGAAGTGAAGGCAAAGCAAGGCAGGGATTGGCCGAACTGCAGGGGGATCTGTGGTCCGAATGCCTTCCTCGTCTTCGTAGACTACCAACACCGCGCTAGCACCGAACGTCCTGATTTCTACATCTTGTCATCCCAGGATTGGAGAGATGTCCTCGAAAAGAAGGTTATAGAGATCAAGGCAGCTAAGCCAAAGAAGAATATTGTCATTAATGACAAGAACATCGCTGTATTTATGGATGAGATCAGGTCGAATGGAAGACCATATGAGGGTATGGGAATACGCTCAATGGACATCATCGATCATCGTGAGAAGTGGGAGAAGATAGCTGAAGCAATCAGTGACGACGGACCATCACGAGGGCCAGACGGGGGGTGAGGGCAAGGACTCCCTCCCTTCCGCTTGCTTCACGACCGGCACCACGTCCTCCTGACCCACTCCTCGACGTCCGCGCCGATCACTCGATAGCCGTTCCCTGCCCAGACCGCTGGCAGGCTCCCCTCGCGTATCGCCTTGCGGATCGTCGCTGGGTTGAGCTGCCACTCCTCCGCGGCCTGGCGCACGGTCATCCGCCGGAGCGGCGCGCTGGTCCTTCCGCTGGTCTCAGCCTGCATCGGGCTCTCCTCCCGCGACGACGATTACCGGCTCGTCGCTCTCGCGTTCGTGGTCGAGGAGAGGCACCTCGATCACGATCTCCTCGTCCGGCATCCACTCGTGCGGCCCTTCGTGGCCGGCGGGCAGCATGCACGTGGCCGGATGCTCGATCGCGTCCAGGTACTCGGGGCTGCCGAGCTTGGCGCCTTTCTGCCACACCCAGTCGAGCCGGTCCTGCCAGCAGTGGAGCGGGCGGTCGTTCGAGTTCATGCTGCCTGCTCCTGCGGGGCTATCACGGCCCGGATCAGGTCCAGGGCCCGCCCCTTCAGCCGAGCGGCCTGTCGCCGGGCCGAGTCGCCCTCGCCCAGGGCGAGCAGCTGCGCGGCCCGGTCCATCGAGCCCCGCTCGACGTAGGCCAGCCAGAGCAGGGGCAGCATCTCCGGCCGCCAGCCGCGGCTGGCCATCGCCTTGCGCATGATGCCGTTGGCCAGGCTGATCCGCAGGCCCGCGGTCTCGATGCGGGACTTCCGGCCGTAGGCGTTGCCGCCGCTGCGCACCAGGCGGGCGAGCGGCAGCGCCTGGACCCCCAGGATGCCCTCGGCGCCGCAGAAGTAGGCGAAGACCACCGCCTCCGGTGACCGGAACGCCGGTCCGTCGTCGGGCGCGGTGAGCTCGCCCGCCCGCTGCGCCACGTCCCGTCGTTCGGCCGCGAGGCCGTCGGCCAGCAGCCGCGCCTGCACCTCCGACGGGATGCGCTCGACCTCGAGCCCGACCTCCTCCGCGAAGGCGACCTGCTGGTCCACATCGTCGGTGCGCTCGCTGACGATCCACACCCAGTCTGCGCCAGGCAGGTGCAGGTTGCGGGCGCCCTCGGACTGCTGCGCCCCGTCGCCCTGGATCATCCGGCGGGAGTACTCGATCAGCCGGGGCAGGGTCGGCGCGGTCCCGGTGACCGGGTCATCGTCGGGCGTGCGTCCCAGCACCCGGTCGAAGAGCAGCCGCGGGTGCCGCTGCTCGGCCCCGAGCTGCAGCAGCCGGGCCCGCCGCACCATCTCGGCGTAGGGTCCGGGACCGGCCGCGTGGACCAGGAGCACGAGCGGACAAGGGGATGCGTTCACGAGCCCACCTCCTCGCCGGCCTGCCAGCGCTCCTCCTCTGCCAGGTGCTCGACGATGGCCTGCTGCACCCCGTCCAGCAGCGCTTGCGCCAGCGGACCGAGCTCAGCCCCCGCCTGCTGCTCGGCCCTCTCCTGCTCGACGTCCTCCTCTGCAGCGCACTCCGTGCAGAGCCTCCGGTCGGGCAGCGAGAGATCCCGCTCGCCGCACCGGGCGCAGATGCCGGCCTGCACCCGGGCCCGCTCCCCCATCTGCCGCCCGAGGATCTCGCCGAGGTCGGGCAGGGCGGCCAGGCCGCGGCCCAGCAGCAACGCCACCTCGTTGGCGAGGAGCGGCTCCGGGGCGTGCAGCTCCAGCAGCCGTACCAGGCGCTCGGCCGACTGGCGCAGGCGGCGGTGGGCCGTCTCGATCTGCGGGCGAGGCCTGCGGCGGGCCGCCGGCGGGGTTGCCTCCACGCTGCAGCCCTCGGGGCTCAGGGGGTGTCGCTCGGTCTGCATCTCCTCACCTCCTCCGGGGATCACGCCTTCAGCCCGCGCCACCACTGGGCGAGCAGCTCCAGGAAGTCCTCCAGGTCCATCGCCACCACCGGCGGCTGTCGGTCGTCCTTGCAGACCGCGATGGGCCAGCGCCCCTTGGGCGCCGCGTCCTCGGCCTGCCGGAGCGCGGCCTTGATGTTCGTGCGGTGGTGGTGCTTGGCCTCGACGAAGAAGCACGGGACATCCACGTCCGGCGCCTCCTCGCCCGAGCGGTACTGCAGCCCGCGCTTCACCTCCGCATCCGGCATGACCTCCCGGAAGCGGTGCACCAGCTCGCGTTCCCAGGCAGCCCCCTTGCGTCGGCTAAGCGCGCCCATCGCCGCACCTCCAGCTGCTCTCGCTCGTGCTCGCTCCGCAGCACCGTCTGCAGGCTGCTTCCTGGCCCCGGCAGCCGCTCTCCTGCTCGCTCTGCACTGCGCTCAGCGCTCGCGCTCGCATCCCCGGCAGCAGCCGGCGGGCAACCTCCAGGCTCCGCTCCGCGTCGGACAAGGCCCGGTGGGAATCGTGCAAACCGATGCCGAGCGCCGTGCAGACCGTGGCCAGCGAGAGCGAATCGATGCGCCCCTCGGTCAGCAGCGGCCAGGCCAGCGTCGCGGTGTCGAGCAGGTGATGGTCCAGGTCGGGCGGTGGCCCGCCGGTGGCCCGCCAGGCGACCTCCAGGAAGGCGCGGTCGAACCCGACGTTGTGGCCGGCGAGCGTCGCGCCGACCAGGAGCGGGGCGACCCAGTCCAGCGCCTCGGGCAGACTGGCCGCGTTCTCCCAGCGGCGGGGGGAGTAGCCGTTGCGGCGGAGGGCTTCCGGGTCCGCGTCCGCGAGGCGGGTCGGGTGCACCCGGATGTCGGTGGAGTCCAGCTCCGTCAGCGTGCAGGCGTCCACCCTGATCACCCCGATCTCCAGGATCTCGTGGCGGGCTGGATCGAGCCCCGTGGTCTCCAGGTCGATGAAGGCGAGCGGCCTCATGCTGCCACCTCCTTCGCCCAGAAGCGGGGCGAGTGGGTCTTGTCGGCCCGCGCCTCGAGCTCCGCCTTGAGCAGCGTCACCCGCGGCTTGTCGAGCCGCTTGCCCACCTCCTTCACCAGCGCGTCGAGCGCCTTCTTGTCGACCGCGCCGATGCGCTCCAGCACCTCGCGCTCGGCGAGGCCGGTCGCGGTGGCGAGCAGCTGCACGGTCGGCCCGAGCGGGTAGTCGACGCTGGTGACGTTGAACATCCGGTAGCGCACGCCTCCGAGCAGGAGCTCGTCCTGCTCCTTCAGGTGCGCCTTGAGCACGTCCTCCAGCTCCTCCTTGCGGGCGTAGAGGAGCTTCGCCAGCCGGGCGACCTCCTCCCGCTCCCGGGCCACTGCCTCGAGGTCCGCCGGGTCCGCGCAGACCACGTCCCGCCGGCCGCGCAGCGCCTCGGCGTAGGCCGGGCACTGCTGTCGGTGGTCGCAGTAGATGCAGTTCGGGTTGAGCCGGGGCGGGAACTCGGTCGCCGTCTCGGTCTGGCGCCCGATGGTCTGGACGTAGGCGAGCGCGGCCTCCAGCTGCTCGGGCGTGCGGCGGGTCTCCTGGCGCACCGAGTGGCGCACCATCCAGAAGGTGAGCTCCACCCGCCTCGCCCAGGGCCAGAAGCGCTGGGCCGCCAGCTGGTAGAGGCTCATCTGCAGGCTGGCGTCGACCTCGTCCCGGGTGAAGAGCTGCCGGTTGGTCTTGTAGTCGATGATCCGGATCGTCTCATCGTCGACCCGGTCCACGCGGTCGATGAAGCCGAGCACGGTGAACTCGCCGACGGGCAGTCGGAACTCCTTCTCCACCGCCAGCACGTCCCGGTGGTCCACGACGCCCTGGTCCCGGACGAAGGCCTTCAGGATGCCCGTGGCCTCCTCGAACAGGTCCAGGCCGGAGAGCCCCTCCGCTGCCCAGGCCTCCTGGAGCAGCTCGAGCGCCCGCGCCTCCGACAGCGGGCCGGTGCGCTCGTCGTCGATGACCTCGCGCAGCAGCCGCTCGAGCACGGCGTGGATCGTCTTGCCGAAGCGCAGCGCTATCCCCGGCTCCGCCTCGAGCTTGTCGAGGTAGTGGAGCCGGTAGGAGAGCGGGCAGGTCTCGAAGCGGCTCAGCCGGGAGTAGCTGAGGTGCGTGTTCCGTGGGGATGCGCTGGTCATGGTGCAGGTGCCTCCTGGTGGTTCACGGGCTCGCGGGTGCTGCTGAGGGCGACGACTCGGGATCCAGGGAAGGCCGAGCCCACCCGGACGATGGTGGCGGCCAACTCGGGCGTGATCTCCTTGCGGTCCTGGCCGGTGCGTTCGGGGACCAGCCACACCTCGCCGAGCGCCTCCGACCGCAGGCACACCTCGACCCCGAGCTCCTTGAAGCTCTCCAGATCCTCGGTGGTCAGACCGCGGAACGGGTCGGGCTCGACCGGGGGCTCGGGCTCCGGCTCGATTGCTCGCTTGGGCTGGTCGGGCCTGGCCTTGACCAGGGCTGCTGCGGGCTGCGACCGGACGGGCTGGCCGAACAGGTCGCGTGCTGGTGCCTCGAGCGGCCGCTCCGGCTCCGGTGTGATCGGCGCCACCGGCGCGGCCAGCGATCCAGCCTCGACCGGAGCGGGGCCCTGGTTGTTTGCCCTCATCCACTCGCGGCACATCAGCTCGCTGGGCAGGGCGCACGCCCCGCGGTCGAGGTAGCTGCGGCACCGCTTGCTGCCGGGCTGCGGTTCGTAGTTGGGGCAGGAGAAGCCGGTCGGCTTCGCCGGGTCCGCGGCCTCCTTGAGCCGGTTCTTGAGCGCCATCGCCGCGACCTCAGCGCCCTGCCAGGACGGCCATCGGCCGGCTGGGCGTGGCGGTCGGCCGCACGCGCCCCGAGGCGCGCTCCTCCTCGACCCTGGAGGCAGGCTGCAGCGCACGGCTGGCGAGGACGCGCAGGATGCCGGTCGACAGGATCTCGACGATCTGGCCGCATCGCGCTGTGGCGATCATGGGGCTGGGCTGCTGCATCAACGACCTCCCGCTCTGGGCTCCTACAAGGACAAAAGGCGCGGGGGGTCGGATCGGGGACAGACTTTTCCGTGTGCACATCGGTGAACAGGGGTGAACACGCGCCCTGTTCGCGAGGAAGCCCTTACCGAGCGATGAGTTGGACTGGTGTGAACATGGTGAACATGAATATTTTTATAGGTATACGTATAGAAGAGGCTTCACGAGGGGGTAGGCGAAGGTAGGCGCGATCGCGAGGATCTCCTCACGTGCATATTCGTACATCCATTCCCAAACCTGTTCACGGCCGATTTCGTCTCGCAACCAGGCGACATCGCTAGAGAAAAGCGTGAACGAGAGGGATGTTCCGGTGGTGTTCCTCTGCCCCTCGGCGTGTTCACGCCACGCCTGTTCGTGGCGCGCGCGTCCCGTCCTCGACGGTCCCTTCCCTGCCCGAGCGGAACGCCGGATCACGCCGGATGACACCCAGTGACGCCAGGTGACATCATCTGCGTTTCCGAGCACTTTTGCCCTTTCGCCGGTGTCCGGCCAGCCCTATGATGCAGTTATCTTCTCCAGAGGTGTGAGAGAGCCGAACGGCAGTCCGCCGCAAGGCCCCTGACCGTGACTGCCCCTCCAGTGGCCGGTGCAGCAACCATGTGGCGTCCGTTCCGGGCCCTGCCCCGCTACTTCGGCGGCAAGCGCAAGCTCTGCCCCGTCATCTTCCGGGAGATCGACCAGATCTTCCCCCGGGCCACCTGGGGGAAGCTCACCTTCGTCGACGCCTTCCTGGGTGGTGGGGCGGCTTCGTTGTACGCCAAGGGGCAGGGCTTCGGCCGGGTCGTCTGCAACGACCTTGCCCGGCGCTCGGCCATCGTCGGCCAGGCGCTGATCGCCAACGCCCGCACCCGGCTGCTCAAGGAGGACGTGCTGCGGCTGTTCCGGGAGCATCCCGAGGACCGACACGAGATCGAGCAGCGGTACGTGCCCGACCTGTTCAGCCTGGAGCAGGCCCGCTTCTTCGACAACGCCCTGGCAGTGGCCCGGGCCACCGGCCATGCCGAGAAGCAGGCGCTGCTCCTGCTCGTGCTGATGCGGCTGATGATGGCCATCCGGCCGATGTCGCAGTTCCAGCCGCACGAAGGACGCAAGGCCTTCGGCGGTGACCTCGACGGCGTGTCGCCGAACCGGGTCGCCAGCTACGTCGAGGGGATGCGGCTCACCGGGCTGTCGAGCGTCTGGGACAACGCCGAGGCGGTCAACGACGGCGTGCTGCCCGGCAAGGGCGAGG
>JAVEVO010000198.1:0-11410 GCA_034005005.1 Myxococcota bacterium | reverse complement strand
GTCGCCGTCCCCCTCGCCGTCCCCCTCGCCCTCGCCGTCGCCCTCGCCTTCTCCTTCACCCTCCCCCTCGCCCTCGCCCTCGGCGCCCTCGACCTCACCCTCTCCCTCGGCGCCTTCGCCCTCGCCCTCACCCTCGCCCTCGCCCTCACCCTCGCCCTCGGCGCCCTCGCCCTCACCCTCACCCTCGCCCTCACCCTCGCCCTCGCCCTCGCCCTCGGCACCCTCGCCCTCGGCACCCTCGCCCTCGGCACCCTCGCCCTCGCCCTCACCTTCACCTTCGGCGCCCTCGCCCTCACCCTCGGCGCCTTCGCCCTCGCCCTCACCCTCACCCTCGCCCTCGCCCTCCGTACCCTCGCCCTCGCCCTCACCCTCGGCGCCCTCGCCCTCGCCCTCGGCGCCCTCGCCTTCGCCCTCACCCTCGCCCTCACCTTCGCCCTCGGCTGGCAGGGGATCGAACTCGGGCAGACAGGACGAAAGGCCCAGGGAAAGCAAGAAGACAGGGAGAAACGTAACGATCCTGGGGAAGCGGCGCTGGGTGGCCATGGCTTCTCTCCTGGGGGCACGTCGTCGCCCCGTGACTGGCTCTCAGCATAGCAGCCTCGCCCGTTTCTGCCATCCATCCCGTCCGGGCCCAGTCTGCCGGCGGGAGTGTGCGGGAGGTGCGGCGCGGTTTGCCACCGGGCGGCAGGGGTGCTAGGTTGCGTGCCCATGGCAGTCCCCCTCGACCCCCAACGAGTCTGCGCGCTCCTGACCCTGCTGGTCCTCCTCGGCTGCGGCGGCGGCGAGGAGGCTCGGCGCCTCGTGCCCGACGGAGAGGTGCGCTCGGAGGCCGGCGTGCCGGACCTCGCGGGCGAGGGGGACGCGGCCCCGGACCTCGCCCGCCCGGCTGCGGACCTGCACCCCGCCGACCGGGATGGGGAGCCGGACCTCACCCCCGCCCTGGACAGCGGGTCGACCGACGATGGTGGGGCACCCGTGACCCGCTGCCGGGTCCGCGGGCAGCTCCTCGACCTCGCCGGGGCCCCCCTGGCCGGTCTCCGGGTCGTGCTCTGCAACGCCGCGACCTGCTTCTCCGCCGAGACGGATGCCGCCGGCCAGTATGCGTTCGCCAGCGTGCGGGCGGGCCTGCGCCTCTACCTCAAGCCCCTGGCCGAGGCCCGCGGGCTGGGCGCGGCCCTGGTCACGGGCGTGACGTGCCCGCCCGTCGGGGACGAGGTGGTGCTGGAGCCCGTGCGGCTGCCCCCCCTCGGCCCGGCCACGGTCGTCGCGGCGGCCGCCGGCGCCGAGGTGACGCCCTTGCCCGGCCTGACCCTGCGTCTGCCCGCGGGGCTCTCCTTCCCGAGCTTCGGCGACGAGGCCGAGCTGCGGGGCGCGGAGCTGCCCCTGGCGGCCGCGCCGGGCTGGCTGACCGCACGCCTGACCCCGGAGCGGATCTTCGTGTTTTCGCCCTTCGGGACCGTCGCCCCCTCGCCCATCGGCTGCACCGTGGACACGGGGCTGGCCGGGGGCAGCGTGCTGGAGAGCTTCGTGGTCGACCACCTCACGGGGGAGCTGGTCGCCGGACCGACCCTCGTCGTCGAGGAGGGCGGGCTGGCGTCGAGCCCCGCCGGTGAGGGCCTCGGGGAGCTGACCTGGTTCGTGCTGGCCCGGCCTCCGGCAGGCGCGGGTGATGGAGGTGGACGGTGAGTCGAGCCCTGTCCGGTCATCGGTCGTTGCTGCTGCTCCTGATCCTGCTGCTCGGTGGCCTCGCTTGCGGGGAGGACCGGTCCCGGGAGTCGGGGGAGGGCGAGGGGGAAGGAGAGGGAGCAGGGGAGGGGGAAGGGGAGGGCGAGGGCGAAGGGGAAGGCGAGGGGGAGGGGGAGGGCGAGGGCGAAGGGGAGGGCGAGGGCGAAGGGGAGGGCGAGGGCGTCTGCACCCCGGACTGCGCCGACCGGGAGTGCGGGAGCGACGGCTGCGGCGCGGCGTGCGGCGTCTGCCCGGAGGACGAGATCTGCACCGCGGCGGGCCGCTGCGAGCGGCCTTGCATCGGCTCCTGCGCGGATCGGGTCTGCGGTGACGACGGCTGCGGCGTGTCCTGCGGCCTCTGCGACGACCACCACCTCTGCAACGAGGACGAAGGCCGCTGCGAGCCCACGGACTGCAGCCACGAGGGCTTCACCCCCGAGCGCCAGGAGACCGTGCTGGAGACCATGGGGCGGAGCCATCCGCTCCTCGTGCACCGGGCCTACGACGGGCCCGGCGTCGAGGCCAGCATCCTGCTCCTCGAGAGCTACCAGGGACCGGTCTACAACGGGCCGGAGGGGCCCGGCAGCTACCCCCTCACGGGCGAGAACTTCGCGGACTGCGGCCTGTGCGTGCGGCTGCTCACCGGCTGCGGGGTCGATGGCTGTACCAAAGTCCTACTTGCTCGCACGGGAGGGGTCGAGATCGACCAGCTCGGGGGGCTCGGCTCCTCCTTCCAGGTCCGGCTGCACGCGGAGCTGGAGGAGGTCACCATCGATCCCCAGACCGCGGTCTCGACGCCGGTGGAAGGGGGAGAGGTCTGGTGCATCGGGGACTACGCGGCCACCCAGACCGTCGCGGAGGACCTGCCCGAGCCCGCGTGCGTGGAGCGCGGCACGGGCCCCTACCTCAACGACAACATCGCGAACTTCCGGCTGCGCAACTGCCAGGGCGAGCTCAAGAGCCTCCACAAGCACTGCGGCAGCACCAAGGCCCTCTGGATCATCGGTACGGCCGGCTGGTGCTCGGCCTGCGCCCAGTACCTGCCCGCGGTGACCTCGGCCACGAGCCGGCTGCAGCGGCAAGGCAAGAAGCTGGCGCTCTGGGTGGTGATCGGTGAGGACGCGACGGGCGGTCCGCCCGATCAGGACTTCTGCCTCGCCTACGCCGAACACTACGGGCTGGACCCCAAGGAGGTCTTCTACGATCCCGAGTGGGAGACCTTGTTCGCCAACATCAACCCGTACATCCGGGACAACAGCCTCTTGCTGCCCTGGGAGGGCCTGCTCGACGGGGACAACATGGCCTACGTCTGGGTCTCGCCCCCGGACGGCAGCCGCATCACCATGGACATCCTGGGGGACGTGCTCGCGGACTGACCCCGGCCTTCCTGGTGGGTGCCGGCCTCCGTGCCGGCACCAGCCTCCGCTTCATCGCACTCCGGGGTCTGGGCGCTGGCTGTCCGTGCGTGGGTGCTCTCAGTACTCGACCCAGTGGATCGGCTGCGTGAAGACCACCCGCTCCAGGGCCTGCTTCACCTCGTCGGCCGTCTGGAAGCGGTCGTCCGGGTCCTTGGCGAGCAGCTTGAAGACGATCGCCTCGAGGTCCGCGGGCACCTCCTGGGGCATGCGTCGGTCCGCAAAGGGCAGCGGGAGCTGGTGGAGCTGTTGCTGGATCAGCTTCTGCTTGTCCTGCTCGTAGAAGGGCAGGGTGCCGGCCAGCATGCGGTAGGCGATGATCCCCAGGCTGTACAGGTCGGCCCGGTGGTCGATCTCCAGCCCCGCGGCCTGCTCGGGCGAGAGGTACTCGGGCGTGCCGAAGACGACGCCGGTGGCGGTCAGGGTGCGGCCGTCGGGGGTCTGGTGCAGCCACTTGGCGATGCCGAAGTCGAGGATCTTCACGAACTCGGGGAACTCGGCGTTGGCCGAGAGGAAGACGTTCTCGATCTTCATGTCCCGGTGGATGATGCCCAGCCGGTGGGCCTCGTCCAGCCCGGCGCAGACCTGGCGCAGGATGTTGATCGTCCGCTCGGGCGGGAGGATCCGCTCCTCCTTGAGCACGTCGAAGAGGTCCTTGCCAGAGAGCAGCTCCATGACGAGGAAGAACCGCCCGTCCTCGGTGATCCCCGAGTCCCAGACCCGGATGACGTGGGGGTGGACGATGGTGCTGGCGGCCTTGGCTTCGCGCTGGAAGCGCACCACCGCCTGCTCCGAGGAGGAGAGGTTGGCGTGGAGCAGCTTCATGGCCAGTTGCTTGCCCATGTCCTGGTGCTCCACCCGGTAGACCGCGCCCATCCCCCCCTCGCCGATCCGCTCGAGCACCCGGTACTTGTCGCCGATGAGCTGGCCGATGGGCTCACGCACGCTGCCGCCGCGGTAGCCCGTGACCAGGGGGACGAGCGGCTGGCCATGCTCCGGGCAGAACTTCATGGGCTCGGCATAGCACTTCTGGCAGACGGGACACTGCAGCCTGGCCTGGTTGCCCACCCGGTCCTCCTCCTCATCCCCATGCGAGGCTGTCGGCCGCCGGTCCGTGCCTCGTCGATCCCCGAGAGTACCATGCTCTCCGCCGGGCGCGCACGTTCCTGGATCCGGGCGCGCCCCGGTTGACCGTGCGCGTGCCGGCCCTTAGATTGCGGGGAGGCTCCCCCCATCCGGGGTGCGGGCAGTCCTCGGGAGGTCCCCCATGCTCCTCGGCCCGGCCGACGCCCTCATCGTGGTCGACGTCCAGAACGACTTCTGCCCGGGCGGCTCGCTGGCCGTCAGCGGCGGGGACGAGGTCGTGCCCGTGGCCAACCACCTCGCGCCGCGCTTCGCCACGGTGGTCTACACCCGGGACTGGCACCCGGCCGACCACTGCAGCTTCGACCCCCGGCCCAGCTTCAGCGACGGCTCCTGGCCGGCCCACTGCGTCGCGGGCACACCCGGGGCCGAGCTCCACCCCGACCTGGTGCTCCCCCCCGGCGCGCTCGTCGTCTCCAAGGCCACCGAGCCCGGGACCGATGCGTACAGCGGCTTCGACGGCACCGCGCTGGCGGCGACCCTGCGCGCCCGGGGTTGCACGCGGGTCTTCGTCATGGGGCTGGCGACGGACTACTGCGTGCAGGCGACCGCGCTCGACGCCTTGCGGGAGGGGTTCGTCACCTTCCTCGTCGAGGACGGCGTGCGGGCCGTGGACGTGCCCCCGGGCAGCGGCGCGCAGGCCGTCGCCGAGCTGCGGCGGGCCGGCGTCGAGGTGGTGTCCTCCCACGCCCTCGCGGGCTGAGCCCGCGGCTCGCCGGCCTCCCCGACACCGCACCATTGTCCTTTCCCGCCCGCTGGTGCACACTGGACTCCAGTAGATGCAGCCCCGGATCGCCCGCCCTGTCCTGCTGCGGCCAGCAGGGCGCGCCCCGAGGTCGCGGGAGGAGTCCATGGGCAAGCCCCTCGCTGGGATTCTGGGCCAGGTCCTGGAGGTGGACCTCTCCACGGGTGGAGTGCGCACCCTGACCTTGCCCGAGGCGGACTGGCTGCAGCTCCTCGGCGGCAAGGGCCTCGGCGCCAAGCTGCTGCTGCAGCGGCTCCCCCCGGGGAGCGATCCCCTCGGCCCGGACAACCCCCTGATCTTCACCGCCGGGCTGCTCACCGGCTCGGGCGCGCCCTGCACCAGCCGCTTCAACCTGAGCACCAAGAGCCCGCAGACCGGCACCATCGGCTTCGCCAACTGCGGTGGTACTTTCGGTATGCACCTCCGGCGGGCCGGCTTCGACGCCCTCGTGGTGACCGGCCGGGCCGCGTCCCCCGTCCACCTCGAGATTCGCGACGACCGGGTGCGGCTGCGGGACGCACGCCACCTCTGGGGCCTCGACACGGTGGCGACCCTCGCGACCCTGCCCGGGGGCGGCGAGCACCTTGGTACCTTGGTCATTGGCCCCGCGGGCGAGCTGCTGGTCCGCTATGCGAGCATCCTCAGCGGCCACCGCACCCTGGGCCGGGGCGGCACGGGCGCGGTGATGGGCTCCAAGAACCTCAAGCTCGTCACCGCAGCGGGGACCCACACCCTCCCCGTGGCCGACCGCCAGGTCTTCACCGCGGCCGTGAAGAGCTGGACCACCCTGCTGCGCCGACACCCGATCACGGGCAGCCAGTTGCCCCGTCTCGGCACGGCCGGCCTGGCCAGCGTCGCCAACGCGACCCACACCCTGCCCGTGCGCAACTTCCAGCGGGGCAGCACCGCGGATCTCGGCACCGCCAGCGGCGAAGGCCTCGCCGAGACGATCCTCGACCACAACAGCGGCTGCCGCTCCTGTCCGATCCGCTGCGCCCGGGTCGCCACCCTCGACGGCCGCACCGTGAAGGGGCCCGAGTTCGAGACCCTCGGCATGTTCGGCCCCAACCAGGAGACCTACGACATCGAGGCGATCACGCGCCTGGGCCTCGAGTGCGATCGGCTCGGGCTGGACACCATCTCCGCGGGCTCGACCCTCGCCTTCGCCATGGAGCTGACCGAGCGCGGGCAGCTCGCGTCCGACCTGCGCTTCGGTGACCCGGCCTCGGCCCTCCGGGCCCTGCACCAGATCGCCTCCCGCGAGGGGCTGGGGGACGAGCTGGCCGAGGGCACGCTCCGTCTCGCTCGCCGCTACGGAGGCCTGGATTTCGCGCCGCAGGCCAAGGGGCTGGAGTTCGCCTCCTACGAGCCCCGGAACGCGGTCGGCCTCGGCCTCGGCTATGCGGTCTCCAACCGGGGGGGGTGCCACATCGGCGCCGGCTACCTGATCTTCTTCGAGGCCCTCGGCCCGCTGCAGATCGATCCCCTGACCCCCCTGGGCAAGCCGGCCCTGGTCGTGATGCAGCAGAACCTCATGGACGCGGTCTCCTCGGCCGGCTGCTGCATCTTCACGACCTACGCGGTCGCGCCGGGGGGGCTCGAGCAGCTCGTCCCGCTCCACGGCAAGGTCGCGGGGCTGGCGAGCAAGATCCTCCTCGGCAGCCGCGTGCTCCTCGATCACCAGTCCTTGCTCCCGAGCTGGGCCTTGCCCGTGCACCTGCCGGTGATCCCCCACACCAGGACCCTCTCGGCGCTCACCGGGCGGGCGATCACCCTCGGCGAGTTCCTCGCAGCGGGGGAGCGGGCGAGCACCCTGGAGCGGCTGTTCAACCTGCGCGAGGGCTTCACCGCGGCCGACGACACGCTCCCCCGGCGGCTCACGGAGGAGCCGGAGCGGGCCAGCAACCCGGCCACCGTCGTCCCGCTCGGCGAGCTGCTGCCCCGCTACTACCAGGTGCGCGGCTGGGACGAGCAGGGCGTCCCCAAGGCCCGGCTGCTGCGCCGGCTGGGCCTCGAGTGGCTCGAGCCGACCCGGCAGGCGGTGCTCCTCGGTCGCGCGACCGCGGCGCGCGAGCGGGAGCAGCGGGAGCTGGAGCAGGAGGAGGCGCAGCGCCGGCGGATCGCCGCCGCCCGGGAGCAGGGCCAGGACCTGGCGGCCCGGCGGGCGGAGCTGGCCGCGCAGATCCGGCAGCAGGAGCAGCAGCAGCGCGCGCTCGAGGTGCGCGGCGCGCAGTTCGAGGTACTTTCGTCACGCTGCGGCCGTTGCGGTGAGTGCTTCCGGGCGTGCCCCGTGCCGGGCGCCATCCGCTGGGAGGCGGGTGAGCTGGCGCTCATCGATCCGGCGCCTTGCGTGCGCTGCGGCCGTTGCGAGGAGGCTTGTCCGCCGCGCTTCGCGGCCATCCGCCGCACCCCGCCTCCCCCGGCGACCCCGCCGCCGCCCGTGCACCGGGTGGACCCGGCGCGCTGCCGCAAGTGCGGGCTCTGTCATCCTGCCTGCCCGGTGGGCGCGATCACCTGGCAGAAGCGCCAGCAGGCGGTGATCGACGAGCTGATCTGCGTGCGCTGTGGCCTCTGCTTCCAGGCGTGCCCGACCAAGTTCGCGGCGATCCTGCAGCTTCCGGAGGAGGTGCCGCCATCATGCCCGTCACCGTGACCCTGCTCGGTCCCCTGCGTGAGCTGGCGGGGATCTCCCGGGTGCAGAGCCTCGCGCCGTCCGTGCGGGCTCTGCTCGACGACCTCGCGGGCCAGTTCGGCGAGGAGTTCGCCCGCCGGGCCCGCCGGTCCCGGATCCTGGTCAACGGCGAGCCGATCCAGTTCGGCCGGGGGGTAGCGACCGAGCTCCACGACGGGGACGCGGTCGCCCTGCTCTTCCCCGTGGGGGGAGGTTAGTCCTCATGGTCTACCGCTATCGGATCGAGATGGCTTGCTCGGGGTGCGGGCTCTGCTGCGAGGCCTGCGTCGTCGACGCGGTGATCGAGGAGGGCCCGCCCTTCCGCATCGACGAGGAGCGCTGCGTGCGCTGCGGCGAGTGCTACCGGGTCTGCCCGCTGGACGCCATCACGGCCTCGCCCGTCCCGCCGGGGGCGCCGGACGTCAGGCCAGCTCCCTGAGCCGGTCCAGGCGGGACACGCCGGCCCCCTCCACCGCCCAGGCCGCGGCCCGGGACGCGCGCGTCGCGGCCGCCACGGGCGACAGCCCCTGCACCAGCCCCACCAGCAGCGTCGTCGCGTAGACGTCGCCCGCACCCGTCGGGTCCACCTCCTGGGCCGGCACGGCGGGGATCCGGACCGTCTTGTGGCCCGCGAAGAGCGTCGAACCGCGGGCGCCGTGGGTCAAGGCCACCCGGGGGACGGCCGCCCGCAGCCGGGGGAGCAGGTCGGCCTGGCCCTTCGCCTCGGCGTCCGAGAGCACCGCCAGGTCGACGTGGGGGAGCCAGTGGTCCAGCCCGGTGGTCCAGCACGCCGGGAGGACCTCCCTGTCGGGGCCCTCCGCGCGGATCCAGCCCTGCACGCCGATGGCGACCAGCGCTCCCGGGAAGCAGGCGGCCAAGGCGAGGTCCACCTCGCCCAGGACCGGGCCGAGGAGCACTGCGTCGGGGTGCGCCAGCTCCTGGGGGAGCCCGGCCGTCGTCAGGGAGTGGGCGAGCCCCGCGACGTGTTGCCGCCGCAGCCCGCCGACGTACCGGTTCGTGAAGGTCGTCGTCGTGGGGGCGGGGACGCAGTGGACGGTCAAGGGCGCGATCGTCGATTCATGTTCGAAATCAGGTCCATACGAGGTGTACAGGGACACGTCACAGCCGAGCGCGGCCGCGGCCAGGCCGCCGTAGACGACGGCCCCACCGGGCAAGGTGCCGTCGGAAATCCGGTCGCGGGTGACGTGGCCGATCGCGAGGAGCTGCAGCGGCTTCATCCGGCCCTCCTGCCCCCTTCCCTGGCCGCCATGGTCGTGGGCGGGCGGTCCGCCAAGGTAGCAGAAGGGCCGGCCTCCGCCAAGCCGCGCGGCCGGCCGCAGGGGCGCGGGCGCCCGGTCGGCCGATTGACAGGGCCTGCCCGATCCAGGTACTCACGCGCGCTGGGGCGCGTCCAGCAACACGTGGCTCGAGGCAGGGGGCAAGGCACGCCGTGCGGCTCGGAATCCTGGTCAGGGACGCTCGCTACCAGCGGCCCGCGCACACGACGATGCACCTGGCCCGGGCCGCCCTGGAGCTCGGGCACGAGGTCTTTTTCCTCGGCGTCGGTCACCTCACCGTCGGCGAGCGGCCGGGGGAGCTGCGGGCGCAGGCGCAACGCTTGCCTCCCGAGCTCTCGCCGGTCGCGCTCTGCCACGAGCTGCTCGACGAGCGGCTCCCCTTCACCACCCTCGATCTGACGACCCTCGAGCTGCTCCTCGTCCGGTTCAACCCGGCGGCCCGTGAGCCCTATGCGCTGGAGCCCGGGCTCTGGTGGCCCGCGCTGGAGGCGGCACGGCAGCTCGCGGCCCGGGGCGTCGCGGTCGTCAACTCCCCGGTCGGGCTGCAGCGGCACCTCGACAAGCTGCACACCCGGGAGCTGCCCGCCGGGCTCGGGCTGCCCGGCCTGGTGACGCGCGATCCGGCCGAGATCGACCGCTACCAGGCGGAGCTCGGGGGCCAGCCCCTGGTGATCAAGCCCCTCGCGGGGTCGGGCGGCAGCGACGTCTTCCTCCTCGACGGGGCGGAGCGGGCCAACCGCGACCAGATCCTCGAGACGGTGTGCGCCGCGGGCTACGCCCTGGTGCAGCCCTTCCTCTCCCAGGGGCTGCAGGGCGACCTGCGGGTGCTGCTCCTCGATGGCTCCCCCTTGGTGGTCGAGGGGCAGGTCGCGGCCTACCGTCGCAAGGGGCGGGAGGGTCGGCTGCGCAACAACATCCACGCCGGCGGGCAGCGCGCGCCCGAGCCGGTCTCGCCCGCCGAGCTCGCCCCCCTGGCCCCCCTCGCACCCTACCTGCGCGAGCGTGGGCTGCGCTTCGTGGGCGTCGACCTCCTCGGTGACCGGGTGCTGGAGGTCAACGCCTTCTGTCCCGGCGGGATCGAGAACATCAACCGGACCTGCCAGGTCGACGTGGCGCCCGCCGTGATCGCGGGACTCGTCGGCCCGGCGGGGAGTGCTCCAGGACCGCGTGCCGCCGGCCCGGGCCGGCCCTCGACGAGGTGAGTTGCCATGGCTCTGACCGCTCGTTCGCTGCTCTGCCTGCTCGTGCTCGGGTCCTTGCCGCTGGTCGGCTGCAAGAAGACGCCCCCGCCCCCCCCTGCCATCGTGGATGCGGGCCCCCCGGAGCTGCCGCCCGCGGAGCCCGAGGAGGTGCGGCCCTCCCTGAGTAGCGAGCAGCAGGCCCGGATGGACGCCCTGCAGGAGGGACACCCGCTGTTGCCCCTCGAGCTGGCCACCGCCTTGATCGGCGCACCGAGCGCCTGGGCCCTGGACATCGTCAAGAAGGTGTACCCCCGGGCCACCGTGAGTGAGGACAACCCGCGCGTCAACCTGCTGCTGCAGCTCGACTCCTCGGCCGCGCCCGTGTCCCTCGCGGACGTGCGCTGGAAGGCGACCGATCGCAAGGTCATCGGTTCGGTCGTCTTCAGCTACGCGGCGGAAGCCGATCGCGAGGCGATCAAGACGGCCATCGGTGCCGTGGGCAAGCCCGTCGAGGGGGACCTGCGGGACTGGCTGGTCGAGGAGACCGGCGTGCGCATCAGCTTCTACCCCGAGGGCTACGAGGGGGGCGCCCGGGTGTCGTTCGAGCCCAAGGAGCTGGAGGGCGCCGCGATCACCCACGAGGAGGACGCGATGAAGGAGGTCAAGCCCTGGGAGGTGGCCAAGCCCCGTGACTCGCGGCCCCCGGAAGAGGCCCCGGACCCGCGCCTCGCCCCGCCCGAGGGTGCGGGGAAGAAGCCCGGGAAGAACTGAGGAACCCGGCTCGGAGGTCCTGCCCGGCGGCCGGCTGCCTGATGGGTGCCGGCCGCCGTTCCATCACCAAGAAGATCCTGGTGGGTGCCGTCCTCCGCGCCGGTACCTGCGTCCTGGTGGGTGCCGTCCTCCGCGCCGGCACCTGCGTCCTGGTGGGTGCCGTCCTCCGCACCGGCACCTACGTCCTGGTGGGGGCCGGCCTCCGCGCCGGCACCTGCCTCATCTGCATTGCTGGTCCGGGACCTGGCGGGCAGGGGAGCGAAGCGACCGGCGCGGAGGCCGGTCGCCACCAGATGCTCAACCGGTCATTTTCGCTGGGATGGGGTACTAGCCCGGTGGGTGCCGGCCTATCTTAGCTCGGTCAAGGGTCTTTTTGGGCTCGGGTATTGCCTCATTATCCCACACGAATCCCGCTGTCAGGACGATCTGTACGACCGCTGACCACCCTCGCCTACACGATG
>JAVEVO010000197.1:0-11418 GCA_034005005.1 Myxococcota bacterium | reverse complement strand
GTGGTGGGGGGCGTTGGGCGCGGGGCCATGAGGGAAAGGCTACCGGGGGTAGCGACGAGGCGCAAGGGGGGGATGGGCTACTCCTCAGCCTCGTCGGGCAGGGAGAGATCGGTCTGGTCGCCTGCCACCGGGCAGACCCGGCGTAGCAGCTTCCAGAACTCCGGGAGGCTGATGGAAGCCCTCATCAGCGTGGTCACCGTCTGGACCTGGGTGTCCAGGTGCGGGATGCCGATGGTCTCCGTGAGGTACTGATGGTGCTTGTGCCGGCGCCGGCCGTCGACGACTGGGTTCAGACGGCGGAGCTCCGGCAGGACCGGCCGAGGCAGCCGTTCGTAGATGGTCCGGTTGATGAAGTGGCCCAGGACCGGTGGCCGTTTGGTCCCCCCCTCGCGGTACTCCCAGCCGTACAGTCGGAAGGCCTGCTCGAAGAAGGAATGGGGGAATACCTTCACCCAGGGGCGTAGCTCCTCTGCGATGTAAGCGGCGAGGATCTTCTGTAGCTCATCCCGGGCCCGGTCCTGCTGGTAGCCAGTGGCCTCGTCGACTAGGGCGATGATTCCTGTGTGCGCGAGCGCCCGCATGAGCACGTCGGCCATTGCCGCGATGTGGGCCTGCGTGTGGTGCAGGACCCCAGCGTCCCGGGCCTTCAACCAGACTTCGCAGATGTCGGGGATCAGCCGCGCCTCGATGCCGTGGGCGATGCTCGACCCTCCCCGCGGACCGCGGCCGACGTAGACGATGGGAGCGATCAACCGCATCGACAACTCATCGGGAATAAAGGGGATCAGCCTGTCTGAAGAGAAGAATCGGGGTAGTTTGCCCTCGCCCTCGATGGTGCGTCCCCGCCCTCTCCCACCGGGAGCAACATCGCTCCCGAACGTGCGGTAGACGCCGCGCTGCGACAGGACCCGTCGACCATCGCCGAGCACGGCGCAGGGGATCTGCAGCCCGGCGAGGTCCAGGATGCCGACGTGGGTCGCCATGGGGAGCTGGCCGTCCGCTTGGCGATTGGCCTCCCATCGCTTCTCGGCAGCTCCCCGGGCGATATCCTGGCGCTGCTGGGGAGTCAGGCGGGCGGCTCTGGCCTTCCCTCCCTTCGATGCCCCGAGGGCGGAGAGGTCACGAGCAGCCTGTTTGATTTCCTGGTCCGTCTTCTTCATGGCTAGAATCCTTTCACGAGCAGGCATTATCTTGTTGAGCATAGATACTCGGGCAAGCATGGTCAAGAAGGATCGCCTGGATCGGGAAGCGACCGCATCGTGCAGAAGGAGGGCGCGACGTTAGGGCCGCAAGGTCCGCTTGATGGCCGGCGTCGGGGCGAGGGCGCATGGGGGATGGGCTACCTCAGGAGGGCGAGGGCGAGGAATAGGCCGCCGAGACGTGCTGTTGACCCGGATGGCCTCTCTGCGGTATCGGTGCTCTGGGAGCAGGGAGGAGGAGGTCCGACCATGCCGCTGGAGAAGGAGCGGGCCTGGTTCGAGCAGCACCGAGCAGAGCTGCTCGAGCAGCACGAGGGGCGGTGGGTGGTGGTGCACGGCGAGACGCTCGTCGGCATCTGGGACAACCTCGAGCAGGCCTACATCGAGGGCGTCCGGGCGACGGGGCAGGAGGAGATCCTCGTCCGGCAGGTGACCCGCATCGATCCCACCTTCTCTGCACCCGCCTTGACCCTGGGGATCCTCCGTGCCCCTCTGTACCTCTAGGACCTCCCAGCACGTCCTGGCCGTCAACGGTCCGCGTCTCGACGTAGAGATCCTCCTGCCCGAGGTCGTGGCGAAGCTGCGCGGCAGGCAAGAGTCCTTCCGGGGCGTCGGGCTCATCGACACCGGGGCGAGCATCACCTGCATCTCTGGGAGAGCAGCGAGAGCGCTCAACCTCAAGCCGATCGCCACCGTGCGTTGCGGCGGGGCGACCGGGGACGCGGAGACCCCGCTGTTCATGGTGTCTCTGGCGTTCCCGGGCTCCCCCATCCGGATCCCGGACACCAAGGCCATCGAAGCCACCTTGGAGCAGCAAGGTCTGGATGTGCTCATCGGCCGGGACGTCCTGGCCGTGTCCGGCTTCACCTACGACGGCCCGGCCGGATCCTGGACGCGGGAACTCCCCCGCGAGCCGGCCCAACCGCTCCAGCTCTCCAGCCCCGGCGCCTCCTCGCTGGACCGGGCCAAGGCCAACGCCAGGCGCAAGGCCGCCGAGGCCTCCCGCAAGAAGAACCGCCGCAAGAAGTAGGCCCCGGTCGCCCGTCAGGTTGCCAATCCATCGTCCAGAAGTTGCCAATCCCCGCCGACGAGGTTGACAAACCCCACTCCAGCGAGGTCCTCATGCTGCTGCTGCGTCCTGCAGAGGTCGAGAAGCTGGTGCGCATCGTGCGGCTGCACCACGCGGCGTTTCTGGTCGAGGCCTTCGGGCCCGAGGCCGCGGGGCTCGACCGCGCCTCGCTGCGCGAACTGGTGCGCCTGGGGCTCGTCGACGAGGAGGCGACCGCGGGGCAGGGCCCCGACCCGGTGGGCGACGCCTGGCTGGGCGGGCTGGTCCTCGCCCGGCTGCGGGACCTGCAAGACCAGGCCGACCACCTCGGCGAGGGCCTGACCTACGACCAGGTCGAGCAGGAGCTGCGGCGGGATCCGGTTCCCCTCGGGCCGACGGAGCGCCGGACCCTGCAGGCGGCCCGCAACTCGGCCGGCCAGTACTGCCGGGGGCTGGGCAACACCGTCGACGAGGAGCTGCGGGCCGTGGCCATCGAGGCCGACGACGCGCAGGCCGCCTGGTTCCGGGAGCACATCGAGGAGGCGACCGCGGAGGCCATCGCCCGCCGCTCCACCGTCGACCACCTGCGCAGCGAGCTCGGCCACCGCACCGACGACTGGGCCCGGGACCTGGAGCGGATCGCGGCGACCGAGCTGAAGAACGCCCACAGCGAGGGCGTGGCCAGCTATATCGAGGAGGAGGCGGGCGACCAGGCGCTGGTGGCCAAGATCCCCAACCCCGGCGCCTGCCCGAGCTGCCTCGAGGCGTACACCACCGACGGCGCGACGCCCCGGGTCTTCACCCTCGCGGCCCTGCGGGCCAACGGCAGCAACGTCGGCCGCAAGGCCCGGGAGCGCAAGCCGGTGGTGGAGAGCCACCACCCGCACTGCGACTGCGAGCTCGTCCAGGTGCCCGCGGGCTACACCTTCACCGGGAGACGGCTGGTGCGGCGGGAGGCGCTGGGCGAGCAGGCGGCAGCGGGGAGTGTCGGCCTCGAGCGGGCCCTCGGTCAAGGTCGAGCCGATGCAACGGCTGACGCGCTCCGAGAGGTCTCCGCCTGGCACCCGGGATGGGCGCTGGCCGTCCAGGCCGCTCCTGGCTGGGCGGCAGGTGCACTGATCAAGGGTGTGCGTCCGCCCGCAGGCTGGAGCCCGGCGCCCCACAGCCGGCACGGCGCGTACCGTCGCCGGCGACCGGGCGGAGGCTGGGAGTACTGGTACCCCGAGGCGCGGGTCACCATCTCCGCCGAGCAGCGACAGGGTGTTCAGGCCAGTGAGGTGCTTTCGGCAATCGGCGATCCCCTGGACCAGGCGCTGATTCGGGAGGCCCAGAAGGTCGCTTCCCGGCTCGGGATCTCGGTGCATCTGGATGCGCACAACTTCGGGATCTGGGAGCACGCTCCCGACGGCTCCATGACCCTGCTCGTCTCCGGGCGGGGACGCAACGCGCCCACGAAGGTCGTCGCGCTGGCTGCAGCGCTCGGTCTGCTCGCTGACCAGCAGGCGGTCCTGATCGTGTTCCCGGATCCGCGAGGTCGCGCGTTTCGTGCGACCATCGAGCTGCTGGCGCCCGCGGATCCGGTGAAGCTCTTCCAGCGATTGAATCCATTCGTAGTTCAAGGCGCCAGCTTCGAGCTGGGGGACGATCGCCTGGTCCGGCGGGTGGTCATCGTGGCCGAGAAGGGTTCACCGATGCACGAGGCGCTCCCGGAGATTGCGAAGGCGGTCAAGGCTGGCTATCCTGGAGGAGTGATCGAGGAGTCTTGCGCCATGCGGGTGGTTTTTCGGCCCGAGTTTCCTGCGCTGTTGAGGCGGCAGGGGCTGCGTGATCTGCTCCCTGACCTCGGCCGTCACAAGAGGACCTGACCATGGGCTTTCGCGGTTACCCCGGCATCATCGGGAGCTATGAAAGGCTGGTCTCCGAGGGGAAGGCCATCCGAGTGAGGATGCGCGGTGGCGGGACCGAGTACCGACTCACCGAGAAGGGGAGAGAGGCCGAGCGACTTCATTTCGAGGAGCTGGAGCGAAAGGGTGCCTGGAAGCAGCTCGGCAAGGATTTCGTGAGCGACGCGGTGGAGGAGGACGACATCGCCAAGGCGGTGGGCCTTCGCCAGCACCACCTCCAGGTGGGGCTCTACTCTCTGGAGGAGCAGCCGGAGATCCCTGGCGTGCCCAAGGAGACCGCCGAGTCGCTGGCGAGTCTGCCCCCTCTCGTGAAGTTCGAGCCGAAAAAGGTCGAGCGTCCCGCTGCCCGGATCATCATCGGCAGGTAGAGGGTCCCTCTCTGGTGTCCAGGGGAACGAAGGTACGGGCCGCGGTAGGGACTGCCATCCCCCTACATCGCGCGCCAGCGCTTTTGACGGCGCCGTGCTACGGCCGGGAGATTCACCGTGTCACGCGGCCCGAGTCGAGGGTACCGGAACGAGGTGGAGAGTCAACGGGGACCCGGCGAGCAGTTCGCCATCACCGCTCCCGGACTTGGTGGCGGCTCCGGGGAGGGCTCCGGCGCTTCCCCCGGTCGGGGTCGATCCAGTCCTCGACGTGCAGCCCGAGCACCTCATGGGCGTCGTGGAATACCCGGTCGTCCGAGACCACGCCGGCCGGCGGGTCCATGGTCAGCGCCGTAGCGGCGATGATGACGTCGAGGTCTTCCTTCCCGGGGCTGCGGCCGGCCTTGGTCAGGCCGACCCACACGGGCACGAGATCGGCGAAGGGCGGAGTCGGCAGCACGTCGCACTGTTGGCAGAACTCCTTGAACGTCAACGATCTGCGACTGCAGCCCTTCGCCAGGAGTCCGCGCTCGATCTCGTACTGGGTCACGATGCTGAAGGTGAGCCTGGCGTGGTCGGCGAGGTAGTCGGTGGCCAGCCGCTGCACCCGCTCGAAGGCGGGGTGGCGCTCGTCCATCAGGACGGAGAGGACGTTGGTGTCGAGGATCAGCAGCGGAGGGCGGACAGCCACGGCTACGAGATCGCCGGCTGCCAGTCGACCCCGGTGAGCACGTGACGGCCAAGCCCGAGCACTCGCGCGGCCCGCTGCTTCTTCGTCTCCTGTCGGAAGCGGTCCAGGTCGACCCCCATCTGCCGGATGACGTAGCGGTAGCCGACGGAGGCCTCCAGCATGAGGGTCACCAGGCCGTCGAAGGTCGGCTGGCCCACGAGGGCCGGCTCGTTCTCCATCGCCCACCAGCAGGCCAGCAGGTTCAGCTCCAGGCTCGTGGCGTGATAGGCCAGGGGTCCCAGGTAGGCGATGAGGCTCTGCGGGTCGATCTGGCTCTGCAGCAGGGCGAGCCCGCCCACGGCGAGCGCGTCGGTGGCGCTGCGGACCTCGGCCCGGGTGGCCTCGTCGAGCAAGGTGAGTCCCGGCAAGGTCTCGACGGTCGCACTCATCTCGGTCAGGCCGGCGAGGAAGGTCGACCCTTGAGCTGCGAGCGCCTCCTGGAGCGGCCCGACGAGCTCCAGGCGGAAGAGCATGAACTGGGGGAGCAGCTCCCCCTCGAGGACCCGCAACCGCTCCAGCGACTCGCACCGGAGCAGCGGCCTCAGGAAGCGGTTGTGCAGCACCACGAACAGGGACTGCAGCCGGTCGTCGGGGGAGTGGTCCTCGCCTGCCCGCAGCAGCCGGAGGTAGGCGGAGATCCAGCCGCTCCCCAGGGGGACTGGCACCTGCTCCTGATGTGGGTTGGCTTTTTTCATGGTCGCCTCGCCCCCTCTCCTTCATCCTGGCAGCACCGTTCCTCCCCGTCAACATCAGCACCGTAGCTGGCATTCCGGCCGCAGCAAGGGCCGCTGGCCCTCGCGCTGGCTCCCTTCCGCTGGCGTCCTCCTCGTCGCGTTTTCCCGATTCCCTCAACGATTCCGCATGCTTCTGCTCTGGAATTCCGATTTGACGACCAAGATCGAGCCGTTAGGCTGTTCTTGTGGGCCCATCCAGCCCGGGTGGGCCGTGCCGGAAGGTGGCGTCCGTGGCCGAGCAGCCGACGGTTCTCGCAGGGATGACGAAGAGCTGGTCCTTCTGGATGCCGGCCACCCTGGGGAAGTCTTCGTACCGGAACGCCAGCCCCACCAAGATCAGCGGCGTCGCCAGCCTCGAGAGCCCCGACCACGCGGACGAGGAGGTGCTCCAGGAGGGCCTGGACTGGTCCTACTGGCTGCAGCACGGCTTCTTCAAGTGGAACCACGCCAGCCCGGACCGGCCGAGCCTGCCCGAGGAGTTCGTGGGCGTCGGCACCCTGGCGGAACGCCGGGAGGTCGATGGGGTCGCCAGGACCTACGTCGAGGGTGACCACCGCCTTGCTCGGCGTGGTCAACGGCCTCGACATCGGCCAGCCTCTGTACGTCGCCCGGCTCGTGGATGCGGCCATGGAGGTCGCGGCCGTGGTGAACGTGCGGGTGGTGACGCCCGCGGCCGACGTCTACGTGCCCGTCAACCGGGTCCTGCGCTCGAGCGCGACCCTCGTGACGCTGCTGTAAGGAGCCGATGATGAACAAGACCAAGCTGTACCGCGGCCTGCGGGTCGACCTGAAGCACTTCGAGGCCATCCAGGGGCACGCTGAAGACGGCCTGCAGCTCGACGCCCTGGCCGCGTTGCGCCGCACCGACTCCCCCGCGCTCCCCAGCGCCGCGGCCGGCGCGCTCTCCGGCTTCACGCCGACCTACGATCCGGGCACGACCTCCCTCGTGCTCGCGGGCAGCGTCGGCGCCACCCGCAGCCTCGCGCTGGACCCGGACGGCACCCTGCTCGAGCTGCTCACCGACTCCGACCCAGTGGACCTCGCGGTCTTCGCCCCGGGCACCGATCCCTTCGTGATCTGGGCCCAGAAGACCGTGCTCGATACCGACGACGACAACGTCGTCATCTACACCCCCGGGGTGGGCGAGACGATCCAGGCCAAGAAGATGGTGGCCCGGGACACCCTCTCCTTCCTGGCCCTCGCCCCCGGCGCCCCCGCGCCCGACGCCACCTGGTTCCCGGTGCGGGACTGCTCGAGCTGGAACGTCGGCGTCCCGGTGACCCGCCTTTGCGGCCCCCTGCGGGACCAGACCGCCCACTCCGTGGCGCTGGACCTGCAGAAGCCGGTGAGCCTGCTGGAGCTCGTCATGCAGCTGGGCGATGTGTTCCACGTCGAGCACGAGGTGGGGCCGGGGAGCACCAACCCGGGGCGGCACACCCTGATCCAGCCCTGGGCGGTGCAGATCCTCGATCTGCTCGGCACGGCCCACTGGGCGCTGTCGGCCTTCGGTGGAGACCTGCTGCTCGCGGGCGGCGCCGGCCTCGACCTGGTCGCCCAGGTCGGCGGTACCGAGGTGGCGCGCCTTTCTGCCGCCGGCGAGCTGTCGACCCTCGGGGAGTACGCCTACCAGAGCCGCAAGACCTTCACCGAGGCCGTGCCGACCATGACGTGGCGGCACGACACCTACGGTCTCTCCGGGGACGAGCTGTGGGACTACTACGCAGCCCACGACATGGACGTGTTCCCGAAGTGGTTTCCCGGCGGCAACACCACGACCCATGGCTCCCTGCTGATCCCCCTGCGGGTGCCCACGGGGAGCCGGCTGCTTTCCTTCGCAGTGAACGTCCACCTCGTCGCGCCGAATCCGGTGGCCGCCAACCTCGAGTTCAAGCTGTTCCACCTCGCCGCTCCCGGGGCCGACGCCACCGAGATCCCGGTCAACGAGGCGACTCTCCTGAGCATCACGGCGAGCACCTACGACGGCTGGTGCACCATCAATGTGACCGCGCCCTTCGAGCTGGCCGCAGGCGAGGAGATCTTCGCCAAGCTCGACATCAGCGGGGACTACACCGGTACCTACCTCTCCGGTGCCCAGCAGACCATCGACTGCCTCCACGTCCGGCCGTGACCTCCCCGGCCTCTCCCCTGACCCTCCCCGAGGTCGCGTCCCAGCTCCGGGCTAGCGCCCAGGCGCTCTCTCCCGGGGCGAGCGGCATGTCCGCCTGGCTCCGGGAGCGAGCTGCCGCGCTGGACGAGACCTCGGCCGTACTGACCAAGGCCCTGGCCGACCATCGGGCGCTGCCGACCGCCGCGGACCCGGATCTCCTCCGGGTGCTGGCCGTGGTCCGGAGCTACCGAGTGGCGGTCGCCAGCGACGCGGTCCTCACGGTCGCGGACGAGCTCGAGGAGCTGGCCCGGGCCCTGCTCGCGGACGGTGACGTCGAGACCGCGCGGGCCTTCTGCGCGGTCGCCGACCGGATCGACGAGGAGTTGGTGAAGCGCCTGATCTCCCACGAGCTGCTCGCCTTGCTCCCGTCCAAGAAGGACCCCCGGGTGGATCGCTGGCAGCGAGTCACTGCGGTCAACGCGAGCGACAACCAGAGCGTCTCCCCCCGGGTCGACGTCCAGGCGGACTGGGCACTGCGCAACCGGCACGGCCTGCATGACCTCGACGAGCATCTGGACGAGGGCCTCGCCCGGCTTCAGCCCGGGCCGCTCGACGTCCGCCACCGTCACGGTGCAGGAGGGTACGGCGGTGGCTCGGAGCCGACCAGCCTGAGCGAGTACCACGACCGCTGGGGAGCCATCTTCCGCCGGGGCCTCGGTGCGTGCGCAGCGGTCGCGCTCGCTCGCCGGCAGCGGGAGGTCTTCCTCTCCTTGCTGATCCCCGACAGCGGTAACGGCATGGCCAAGTGGTGGGCCCGAGCGCTCTCCCTGGCCCATCGGACCGAGTCCCCAGCACCGCTGCTCTCCGTGTTCTATCCCAAGGGCAGATCCCATGACGTGCTCGCGTCCATTGACGCCTGGGCCAAGGCTGGGCACGAACTCCCTGGCTGCACGCTCATCGAGGACTCGAAGGGTCGGATCGAGCTGCGACTCCTGTCCTTCGATGATCCCAAGCCTCTCGGCATGCTCCTCGCCCACATTGACCAGACCGTGCTGTACGACTCAGCGAAAGTCGGCTGGGTGGTCTCCCGCAGGTCGGGGTCCACGAAGGACGATCTGCACGCGGCGGCCTGCCATTGGCGCTCCGGTCAGGCATCTGGATACTCGGAGATGGAGCTTGAAACGCTTGCCCGCAAGAGCTACACCGCGAGTGAAGTCCAGACGATCAAGAAGCTGGCAAGGGTCTGAGGTCGATCATGGATCACCATTTCCCTGACTGGGAGCATCGCGGCGACACAAAGTGGCTCGAGGTCCACGGGGAAGAGGCGATGGAACGCTTCGTTGCTGACCATCCGCAGCACGAGCGGGCCATGGCCCAGAGCATCTTCGCCCGGGAGATGTTCAGCGACCCCAAGACCGGCTTCATCAACGCCCGGGCGCCGAAGTGGTGGAAGCGCAAGCTCGCGCAGTGGCAGAAGGAACTGCGCCGCAGTGTCTCCGCCATCATCCCCGAGCTGAAGGACGCCTGGAAGAACCACCCCTGGGACGACCTCGAACCCCTCGACCCGCCGACCCGTGACGACCTCGACCCCTCCGGCCCGGCTCCCGTGGTCACCGTGGAGACCCGGGGGGGAGGGAAGTAGCAGGCCAAATCTGGGATCTGGATCCTTGCTGCTCCTACCTGGATATCCCTTCGCTCGATCGTTGGCTTCGTTGAAGGTATTTTGAGATGCACGAGGGTATCTGAACAGGAACGAGCGATCTCCACGCTGCTCGTCCGCATCTCCGAACACGCTTCGTTGATCTCGATCTCACGCTGCCACTTGTTTCTTTGTGAGAAATCGATCCCACAGAGCTTGACGCCCCTGATCGGTTTCCTTAGATCCCTATTCACAGCAGACATGGTGCACCTACATGAGGTGGCCATGCATGTAGGGCTGCTTCAGAGGCGGAGCGAATAGACAAGTAGCTAACTGGACAATTCGGACAAAGGAGGCGGATGCAGAATTGAACGACCCCAGACGCGGAACGGGCCGGCATTTCGCCAGCCCGTCACCGGCCTCCCACTTGATCGAGGATCAGGAGAAGAGGACTTCCGACCCCAACAATCGGAATGTCCTACTTCTCCTGATCCCCGTCAAGTCCGCGTTGCAGGGCGGCCGGATAGGAGGCTGCCATGTGTGAGGCAGCTCGAGGGCAGAGGCCTGCGCCGTCAGGGTTCCGTTGGATCTTCGTGAAGTCGTTCCGTCACTGGCGGAGCGGCAAGCTGATCCAGGCGGAGGACTACGGGCGTCAGGCCTTCTGCTTCCTCGTCCGCTCTCGGTAGCGGACCAGGCTCCGCCGGCTTCCGGGTCGGCGGGGCCTCTCTCCACCTTTGCGTCCTCGCCATCGCTCTCGCCCCCGCCCACTTGCTCCCCCCGGAGCTTGTGCGACGCATCGAGACCGATAGCGCTGCCAGCGGATCTAGTCCTTCAAGATGCCCCTGCTCCGCAGCAGAGCCTGGTAGTCATCTGCCGAGAGAGGACACGAGATCAGATCATCGAGTTCTGAACGGATCAGGTGAAGCTGCTTGGCCATACAGGATAGCAGCGAATCCCCATAGTCCTTGGACCCATGACTGATTCGCGTCCGGATGGATGTCTTCTTCCCTCCGATGTAGAGCCAGAACATCTCATGATGAGTCTGATCTACCCGGAACCCCTTTTTCATCAGGCTGTTATGGATCTTGTGCGCAGAAAACGGGCTCAAGGAGCGCTCCGCAGCATGCCGCGATGAACCGCCTCAGCCGATCGCTTGAACGAGGTCGACTAGCTGCTGTCGCAGTTCCTGCGCATCACGGGTGAGATCGGCATCCGGAACATCGGCAAGACCGTCCCAGACGGCAACGAATTCTTCACCGAACGACTGGATCGCGCGGGGCGGGCTCTCCCCGTGCCCGAGGATCTGGAATTCTTCGCACCATGCTACCCAGAGGGCACCGTCTACCGTTAACTGGACCCGGATCGGCCGGGAGAGATGGAAGATTCCCTGCGGGGTGCGAACCTCGTTCCAGCCTTCGATGTAGGGGGCGTAGACCTCCGCACGAGCTTCGCCAGGCCCTTCCTGCCGCGGCGCAGACTCCATCCAGGAAGCCATGCAGACAACAGCAGCCACGCCCAGGAGCACTTGGCGCAGCGCTGTCTTCTCGACAATTGACCTACTCGCCCGCACTGGAGGCACACGCCGGGTGATCCCGGAACGCTGCCAGGAACGAGGGTCTTCGTTTGCGAACCCCTCCATCGCTCTCCTCTCTACGGTTTCTGGCTGGCCAACTCGGCGACGCTCTCGATCAA
>JAVEVO010000196.1:0-11497 GCA_034005005.1 Myxococcota bacterium | reverse complement strand
CGGCGCCGCGGGCGAGGGCGCCGCGGGCGCGGGCGACGGCGCCGCCGAGGGTGCGGGCGAGGGCGCCGAGGGCGAGGGCGTGGGCGAGGGCGACGGCGCCGAGGGCGAGGGCGACGGCGCCGAGGGCGAGGGCGAGGGCGCCGAGGGCGAAGGCGAGGGCGCCGAGGGCGAAGGCGAAGGCGAGGGTGAGGGCGCCGAGGGCGAGGGCGAGGGCGAGGGCGAGGGCGCCGAGGGCGAGGGCGAGGGCACCGAGGGCGAGGGCGAGGGCGCCGAGGGCGAGGGCGAGGGCGAAGGCGCCGAGGGCGAGGGCGAGGGTGCGACACCGGAAGACTGCAGCCAGGAGGGCGACGAGGACGGCGATGAGCTGGCCGATTGCCTGGACCCGGAGTGCCAGGACGATCCCCGGTGCAGCCCTGCGCCATGCCCCGCGGTCGATCTCGGCAGTGCGGTCGGTGAAAAGCTGTTCGCGGGCACCACCCTGGGCGGCAGCGAGCGCTTCGAGCCCTCCTGCCAGAGCTTCGGGCCCTCCCCCGAGTGGACCGGCCGCTGGACCGCGCCCGCGGACGGGCTATACCTCTTCAGCACCCGGGATTCACCCCGGGACACGGTCCTGGCCCTGCTGACCCCCGCGTGCGACGGGGTGGAGCTAGCCTGCAGCGACGACGAGGGCCCGGGGCTCACCTCCGAGCTGCGGGTGCGGGTCGCGGCCGGCCAGACCCTCGTGGTGATCGTGGAGCTGGTCTTCGGCCGGACCGACGCCTTCTTCCTGAGCATCGAACCCACGCCGGAGGAGCCCGAGGCCGGCCGTTGCGGCGACCTCCGGGACAACGACGGCGACGGCTTCACGGACTGCGCGGACCTGGACTGCCTCGCGGACCCCCTCTGCCTGATCCTGCCCGAAGCGGGCCGCTGCGCGGACGAGCTGGACAACGACCAGGACGGCTTCACGGACTGCACGGACCTGGACTGTTTCGCGGACCCCGCTTGCCTGCTGGCGCCCGAGGTCGGCCACTGCGGCGATCTGCTGGACAATGACCGGGACGGCGCCACCGATTGCGGCGACCCCGACTGCGATGCCGACCCGGCCTGCCGGCCTTCCTGTCGCGATGCGGACGGCGAGCTCACCTGCGACGCCCCTGGCTGTGCGACCCACCCCCGCTGCTGCGCGGACTTCGACCTCGGCATGGTCGTGGGCCCCGGGGTGCTGTTCGACGCCACGGGCAATCAGGCGAGCCGCAGCGACGGTAGCTGCAGCCGCTTCGTCAACTCGGAGCGCCGCTACGCCTGGACCGCGCCCGCAGACGGGATCTACCTGTTCACGACCGCGGACCCGCCGGGCAACCCCGACCTCTTCTGGGGCCCTGCGGACACGGTGCTGTACCTGCTCGACGACTGCGATGGCCCGGAGCTGGCGTGCAACAACGCGACGGTCGCCGGGGGCAAGGCCAGCACGGTCGTC
The DNA here is from genome assembly GCA_034005005.1 of Myxococcota bacterium. Lineage (GTDB taxonomy): Bacteria > Myxococcota_A > JAVEVO01 > JAVEVO01 > JAVEVO01 > JAVEVO01. The sequence continues at coordinate 10,038 of JAVEVO010000196.1, read as the reverse complement.
CGCCAGTTGACCCGGGGGCGCACCGTGCTGCTGGTGGTGGACACCGACCTCTCCGGTGGCGAGTTCCAGCTCAGCATCCACTCGCTCCCGACCTGGCCGACGCTGAGCTGCACCGACCCCGACGGCGACGGCGAGGTCTGCGGCTGGGGTGGCTGCGCGTTCGACTGCAGTTGCGTCGACGGCGACGCGGGCCTGACCGTCGACCGCCGGGTCGCGCGGGGGAGCACCTGGTCGGCTGGCAACGAGCACACGGGGAGCTGCGGCGGCGGGATGGGGCCCGAGCGCGGCTACCGCTGGATCGCACCCCGGGACGGCCGCTACCGATTCACCGCCCGAGCGCCCTTCGACAGCGACCTGTCGCCGGTGATCTACGTCCGCGACAACGGCTGCGCCGGGGCCGAGCTCGGCTGCCAGGCCGCCGGAGCCGAGCAGAGCGCCACCGTCGAGGCCGAGCTCGACGCCGCGCAGCAGGTGTTCGTCATCGTCGACTCGGCCGGGGTGGGAGACGGCTTCGAGCTGGGGATCACCGTGGCCAGCGAGCGGGGCTTCTGCACCGGCGCCTTGGACGAGGACGGTGACTGGCTCAGCGACTGCTTCGACCCCGACTGCGCGGACGACCCGGCCTGTCAGATCTGCCCCGACGTCGATCTGGGGCAGGCCCACGGCCCCGGCGTCTGGCAAGGCAACGTCGGCGCGGCCAGCAACCGCACGAGCTCGGCCTGCGGCGGCGATCGCAGCGGTGAGGTCTCCTTCCGCTGGCAGGCGCCCAGCGACGACACCTTCACCTTCCGCGTGGTCGGCCCGAGCCCCGCGGTGCTCACGGTGCGCGCGGGCGAGTGCGACGGCCAGGAGCTGGGCTGCTCCTCGGCCGCGGCCGGCACCTCCGTCGCGCTGACCCAGGGCCAGCAGGTGACGGTGATCGCCGAGGCCGCGAACGAGCCCCTCGGCCTCTGCCGCTTCGACGTGCTGACCTCCTCGGAGGCGGGGCGCTGCGCCAACGGCATCGACGACGACGGCGACGGCTGGCTCGGCGAGGTCGACTGCCGCGACCCCGACTGCTTCGCGGACCCGGCCTGCACCGACTTCTGCGTCCTCGGCGACGGCGGCTCCGAGCTCGGGGACGTGCACGCGGGCAGCTTCACCGGCACCACCGATCTGCTCTCCAGTTGCCCCAACGCCACCTACCTCACCGAGGAGGACTACGGGATCGCCTGGATCGCGCCGGCCGCGGGGCGCTACGCGTTCGAGGTCACCAACCCCGACGACCGGCGGATCACCCTCGGCCTGCGGGACGGCGGCTGCACGGGCCCGTCCCTCGGCTGCAACTTCGGTGCGGGGGGCCGCCACGACACCGCGCGCCTGGTGGCCGACCTGGACGCGGGCCAGCGGGTGACGCTGATCCTGAGCGAACCCTGGACTTACGACGACACCCGCTTCCAGGTGACGATCCACCCCAGCGAGTGGGGGACATGCGCCAACGGGACGGACGACGACGAGGACGGCTCGACCGACTGCCAGGACCCGGACTGCACGCTGGCGGTGGAGTGCAGCGGCGACTGCTTCCAGACCGATCTCGGCGGCGCCACGGGGGACGCGATCGGCAGCTTCGAGGTCTCGAACCGCGCGGACGAGCGGGCCGGAAGCTGCGGCGGAGCGGGACGAAAGGACCAGATTGTCCGCTGGACCGCCCCCCGCTCCGGCTCCTTCAACTTCTCCACCAAGACCTCCAACACGGACACGGCGATCTATGCGCTCGCCGGCTGCGCGGGGGCCGAGCTTGCCTGCAACGACGACTACTACAGCTTCTGGTACGGCTCGATCTTCCTCTCCCTCGCCCAGGGGGAGACGATCATCCTGGTCCTGGAGGGAGACGCCAACGGCGGCACCGTGGTGCTCAATGCGCGGTGAGCGCAGAGGACGCAGCTAGCCCCCGATCCGCCGCAGGGCGAGCAAGGGAGCGTCCGCGGGGCGAGCGGCCGCGGCCGTGAGATCGACCACCGCCTCGAGCAGCCAGTCCGACTCGTCGTCGAGCGCGCAGAGCCGCTGGACGGCCTCCCAGCGCAGCGGCCCCACGGGCCGGAGCTGGGTGTTGTGGGGCAGGCGGGCCACGGGCCGCAGGTCGAGGGCCCCGTGCTCCGCGAAGAAGGGCTCCAGCGCGGCCGCGAGGGACGCGGCGTCCCACTCCGGCTCACCCTCCAGGGGGGAGAGACAGCCCAGGGCCGCCTCGTAGTCCTTTGGTCCCAGGGCCTTGAGCAACCGATGCAGCTCGTTGCGGACCCGGGCGGCGAAACCCCGCGGGTCCGCGGCCAGGCGGCGCGGGTCGTCGGGGGCCAGCTCGGGAGCCCCGGCCGCGACCGCCGCGGCCGCCGCGGGGGCGGCGGTCACCCCGTCCCGGAGCTGCTCCCACTCGTCGAGCAGGCTCGAGTCGATGCGGCTCACGGTGTCCCGCAGGTACACCAGCAGATCGTCGGTGGCCTCGTCACGCATCCCCTCGGGCACCGTGCGGGCGAGCACCCGCACGACGTCGGACAGGTAGCGCAGCAGCACGCCCTCGCTGCGCTGCAGCCCCAGCTCCACGACGTAGCCGTTGAAATCGACCAGCCGCTCGACCAGGTCCCGGGCGATGGATTTCGGCCGCACCTGCTCCCGGCCGATCCAGGGGTGCTTCTCGGCGAAGGCCGCGAACAGCCCGAAGATCACCTCGGCGTTGGGCCGGGGCGGCTCGAGCTGCTCCAGGGCGGCCATCCGCTCCTCGTACTCCACGCCCTCGGCCTTGAGCCGGGCGATGAGCTGCCCCTTGAGCAGGTCGAGCTGCCGGTAGATGACGACGTCCGGGGTCTCGAGGATCGCCTCGACGAGGGTCAGCAGGTCGAGGGCATAGGTCTCGCTCTCCCGGTCGAGGGTCCCCGCGGCCTCGACGAGGAAGAGGGAGAGGGTGTGGAACAAGGAGAAGTCCCACTGCAGGTCCTCCTGGACCCGCAGCACGGCCCGGCCTCCCTCCCGGCCCAGCTCCACGAGGCCGGCCCGCCGCAGGGAGCGCAGGATCTGGGCCGCCCGCGCGAGGTGGCGCCGCTGCTGCCCCGGGGTGTCGTGGCTGCGGCGGATCAGCTCGACCAGCCGCCCGTAGCCGCCGCGCGGCCACAGCTCGCCCGTGCCCAGCAGATCCATGAGCATCCCGTGGTCGATGTGGAAGCGTGACTCGAGGCGCTCGGGGGCTCCGGCCTGGAGACGCTCGAACACGGCCCGGTCCCAGGCGACGTAGCCCCGCTCCGGCGGCTTCTGCAGGTGCACCTTCCGCCCCCCCGCGGCCTTGGCCTGCAGCCGCAGGTTGGTCACCACGTGCTCCGGCGCGAGCGCGACGACCAGCCCGCGATCGTCGAACCCCTTGCGCCCGGCCCGGCCCGCGATCTGCTGGAAGTCCCGGGTCTTCAGCAGGGTCGTCTTCTCGCCGTCGAACTTGCAGAGCTGGGAGAAGAGGACCGTCCGGATGGGGATGTTGATCCCCATGCCCAGGGTGTCGGTGCCCGAGACGACCTTGAGCAGCCCCCGCTGCGCGAGCCGCTCGGTGAGCCGGCGGTACTTGGGGAGGATCCCCGCGTGGTGCACGCCGATGCCCGCCCGCAGGTAGCGCTGGATCTCCTTGCCGTAGGGGGTGTCGAACTTCGTGCCGACGAGCAGCTCGGCGATGGCCTCCTTCTCGGCCTTCGAGCAGAGGTTGACCGAGGTCAGGGCCTGGGCCTGCTCCGCGGCGGCCCGCTGGGTGAAGTTCACCAGGTAGACCGGGGCCATCCCCTGCTCCGTGAGGCTGGCGATGGCCTCGTGGAGGAAGCTCTCGCGGTACTCGAAGTCCAGGGGGACGGGCCGCTCGAGCCCCCGGACCTGGGCCACGGGCCGACGGGAGAGCCCCTCCAGGGAGGCGACGATCTTGTCCAGAGGCCCCAGGGTCGCGGACATCAGCAGGAACGTGGCGTGGGGCATGGAGATCAGGGGGATCTGCCAGGCCACCCCCCGGTCCCGGTCGGCGTAGTAGTGGAACTCGTCCATGATGACGTAGTCGACCCCCCCACCCTCCTCGCGCAGGGCGAAGGACGCGAGGATCTCGGCGGTGCAGCAGATCACCGGGGCCGTCCGGTTGACCGTCGCGTCGCCGGTCATCATCCCGACCCGCTCCGCGCCGAAGGCCTCGCACAGGGCGAAGAACTTCTCGTTGACGAGGGCCTTGATGGGGCAGGTGTAGTAGGAGGTCTTGCCCTCGGCGAGGGCCTTGAAGTGCAGGGCCTCCGCCACGAGGGACTTGCCCGAGCCGGTGGGCGTCCCCAGGACCACGTGGTGGCCCTCGAAGAGCTCGAGGATCGCCTCTTCCTGCGCGGGGTACAGGGTCAGGTCACGCGCGGCGACGCCCTCGAGGAAGCGGCCGAGCAGGTCGTCGGCGGTGGGGCGACCGCCGGGCGGCGGCAGGAACGCGGCGAGGGTATGGGGCTGGGTGCGGGCCATGCTGCCTCCTTGTTGCCGGCGGCAGTATACACGTTCGTCGACGAGCCATTTCCCAAAGCGCCTTCCTGACGCTACAATCACCCTGCGCCGGCGAAGTCCGCGCCGAAGGCGCGTGCTGACCATGGAGGGATCCAGCGTGAACCCGCGACGCCGCCCGTCGGCTCACCCCCCGGCCCGTCTGCTGCTCCTGGGCGTCGGCCTGCTGCTGGCCCAGGCCGGCTGCCTCGGCGAGGTGCCCACCCTCAAGGAGCAGCCGGGCACCGTGCGACCCACGGACAGCGGCCAGCCCCCGGCCGATCTCGGCCCGCCCGACACCGGGCAGCCCCTCCCCGACCTGTACCCGCCCGCGGACCTCTCCCCGGACGCCGGGACCCCGCCCCCCGAGGACCTCGGCCCGCCCGACGGCGGCCCCCTCGACGGCGGCCCCCTCGACGGCGGCCCCGCCGACGGCGGCGAGCCCCTCGACGGCCCCCTCCCCGACGGTGCGGCCCCGCCCGTGCCGACCTCGGTCGACACCATCCTCCCCGTCGGCCAGGTGGCCGCGGGCACCGAGATCCTGGTGACCTGCCTCGTCCTCGGCCAGCAGGGCGAGGAGATCAGCGGCCTGCTCACCAAGTTCGTGATCCACCCCGAGGTGGGCTTCGTCCAGGAGGAGGGTAGCCCGAGCTTCATCCCCCAGCGCACCGGCGAGTACCTGGTGACCTGCCAGGTACCCCGCGAGGGGCTGCTGGACGCCACGCCGGCCCGCCTGGTCGTCGTCCCCGCGGACGTGCACACGGTCGCGACGACCGTCGACCGGGACACGGCCATCGCCGGCGAGAGCGTCCTGGCGAGCTGCGAGGCCTTCGACGCGTTCGGCAACCCGGTCGACCTGCCCGCGCCGGTCCTCGCGGTCGAGCCCTCGGGCGAGGGCGTCACCGTCGGCGAGCTGCAGCCGGGCGCCGGCGTCGTCTTCCCGGTGGGCTTCACCCGGGCGGGCTTCTACAACCTGACCTGCCCCGCGGACACCGCGGTCCAGCTCATCCCGGGGCAGGTGCGCATCGAGCCCGACCTGCCCGCGGCCCTCGCGGTCTCGGTGGCCCCGGCCAAGCCCCGCTACCAGACCGGCGAGGTCGTCACCCTGCAGGCCGTGGTCACGGACGTCTACGGCAACTCGGTCCCCGGGGCCACGGTCGAGCGCACCGCCAATCCGCCGGTCCCGGCGTTCGGCTTCGACCGCTTCCGGTTCGACACGGACGGTACCTTCGCACTAACAGCCCGGGTCCTGGGCTCGACCCACGAGGGCGTCGCGCTCTCGGGCACGGTCACCGTCGTCGTCAGCTCCTCCGGGCCGGCCATCACCTGCGTCTCCCCCGTCGATGGTGGCGTCGCCAACCACCCGCCCGGCAGCCCCCTGAACCTCGAGGGGCAGGTCGGCGACCCCAACGGCGTGCAGCGGGTGCTGGTCAACGGCGTCGAGGTCCAGGTCAACCGGGGGGGCACCTTCCACGCCCAGGTGCCGACCCACTTCGGCATCAACTTCGCCGAGATCCAGGCCATCGACCTGGAGGGCATGGCCTCCTCCTCGTTCTGCTCCTTCCTCGTGGCCAACCGCTTCGACGACCGGGCCGCGTTCCTCGGGGACGCGGTCTCCTTCCGCCTCGGCCAGGGGGCGATCGACGACGGCACCAACGACAACAACCTCTCGTCCCTGGGCGAGATCCTCCGCCGGATGCTCAACAGCGCCGGGCTGGTGAGCACCGTCGACAGCCTGCTTTCGGCCATGAACCCGCTGTACAACAACTGCGAGTGGAACTGCCCCTGGCCGTTCGACGGAAGCTGCTGCATGCGGGTGAAGATCAACTACAAGGCGGGCTCATTCAGCCTCCCCGGCGGCAAGGTGCTCACCCTGCAGCTCGTGGACGGGGGGCTGAAGGCCTACGTCAAGCTCCCCCGCCCCTCCCTCGGCTTCAAGATCGAGACCTCCGTGGCCAACATCGACGGCACGGTGGGCGTCGACTACATCGAGGTCAGCATGATCTTCGATGCGCGCATCGCGGCCAACGGCCGCCCGGCGGTGAGCCTGCGCGCCGGCAGCGAGGTCGTCAACGTCGGCTCCCTCTGGTACAACGGGAGCCTCGACTGGCTCGTCGACATCGTCCTCTGGCTGTTCGACGGCACCTTCCGCAACCTGATCGCCGACAACCTGAAGACGCAGCTCCGCAACAACATCGACTCCGTCCTCGACGGCGTCCTGCAGAACCTCGACATCGACGCGCTCGGCCAGCAGTTCACGGTGCCGGCGCTGCCCGGGCAGGAGCCCGTGACCATCGGCGTCGGCGTCAACTTCACCCGCGCCGAGTTCAACGCCAGCCGGGCCCTGTTCGGCTTCGGCATGCGCCTGATGGGGGACGTGCGGGTCGTCGGCGACACGCCGGGGGCGCCGATCCCGCCGGGCAACACCCTGCTCGACACCGGCAACGCCCGCACCCTCGGGGCCGCGGTGAGCCTCGGCGTGCTGAGCAAGGCCCTGTTCACCGCCTGGCAGGCCGGCTACCTCTCCTTCGATGCGACCTCGGTGATCCCCGGGCTGGAGTCGGCGCCCGCCGGGACCCAGCTCGCGCTGAACGTCAGCCTGCCCCCGGTGGCCCGCGCCGGCGCCAACAGCGGCGAGCTGCGGCTCGGGCTGGGCGGCGCCCGCATGATGCTGAAGTACCCCAACCTGTTCGATCAGCCGGTCGAGATCTACGTCGCCGCGGAGGCCTCGGCCGGTGCCTCCCTGGTGGGCGACCGGGACCTCCAGTTCCGCAACGTCACGGTCGATCGCCTGCTCTTCCGCACCCCCAACGTCAACCTCGACCCGGTCACCCGGGGGCTGCTCCAGGACCTGCTCACGGAGATCGTCCAGACGCTCCTCGACTCGACGGTCAACGGGGCCCTGCCGGTGCTGCCGATCCCCGACTTCGAGATGCCGGCGTCCCTGACCCAGTACGGGATCGTCGCCGGCACCCGGCTGGGGCTCCGCCAGCCGGTGCTCTCCACCAGCGAGACGCACTTCATCGTCCAGGGCAACCTGGGGGAGCGCTGACCATGGGAAGCGACCGACCGCGGGCTCTCCTCCACCGGTTCCTCTCCTGGGGCCTGCTCCTCCTGCTGGCGGCCGGGCCCGGGCTGACCGGGTGTGAACCGGGCACCGCCCAGGAGGCGCCCCACATCGGGACGCACGAGGGCGAGGGCGAGGGCGCCGAAGGGGAAGGGGCGGAGGGTGAGGGCGCCGAGGGCGAGGGCGCCGAGGGCGAGGGCGAGGGCGCCGAGGGCGAGGGCGAGGGCGCCGAGGGCGAGGGCGAGGGCGCCGAGGGCGAGGGCGAGGGCGCCGAGGGCGAGGGCGAGGGCGAGGGCGAGGGCGCCGGCCCGGTGCCCGCCCGGCTGAAGGTCAGCCTCGTCCCCCGCCGGGTGATCTATCCGGTGGACGCCCGCGTCACCCTCAAGGCGATCCTGCTCGACGGGACCGAGGCGGAGATCGGGCCCGCGGAGGGGGTCACCTGGACCGTGCAGCCCGCAGCGGCCCTGGTCCAGGACGGCGCGCAGTGGATCTTCCGCCAGGAGGGCAACGTCCGCATCGAGGGCTGCGCGCAGCCCGCGGGCCTCCCCGCGCCCCTCTGCGGCTCCACGGAGGCCACCGTCGACAACGGCCAGCCCGTGCTGACCGTGCGGACGCCCACGCCCGCCGAGGTGATCGATGGCCGCATCACCCCGGAGATCCTCGTGTCGGGCAGCGCCACCGACACCCACGGCGAGGTCCGGGTCTGGCTCAACGGACAGCAGGTCGCGCTCGGCCCCGACGGCAGCTTCGCGGAGCGCCTGACCCCGGTGGTCGGCCTCAACCGCATCTCGGTGATGGCCGACGACGGGGTGCAGCCCGCGTCCGTGGAGCACACCTTCTTCGTGCTGTGGGCCCCGGACTTCTTGCCCGTCACGCCGGACGCGACCAGCGTCGACGCGGGGGCGCAGCTCTGGCTCGACCAGCTCTTCTGGGACGATGGCGAGCCCCTCGCCCAGGATGCGGGGGCCCTGGCCGGAGGCATCCAGGTGGCCGATCTCGCCTCCACCGTCGAGCTGATCCTCTCCCACGCCGATCTGATGCAGTTCGTGCCCGACCCGGTGGTGGACTCGGAGCTCTTGCGCCTACGCATCACCGATGCCGCGCCCAGCAAGGTGGAGGTGCGGCTCGCCGTGGTCGAGGAGGGGCTCGACCTGTTCTTGCGCATCGGCGAGGCGACGGTGACCACCGAGGGCCGCCTCACCTTCGAGGGGCTGCAGTACGATCTCGCCGGCTCCATCGTCGCCTCCCTGGCCGGCAACGTGCGGCTGACCTTCTACCGCAGCTCTCCCGCGGACCCGATCCGGCTCGAGCTGACCCACCTCGGCCTGGCCCTGGAGTCCATGGTCGGCCAGTTCAACGACCCCCGCCTGAACGCGATCCTCGACCTGGGCACCAGCCTCTTCCACCAGACCGTCGAGTCGACCCTCGAGGCCATGGTCGCGGGGATGGTCCAGGAGCAGGTGCCCGGTCTCCTGGAGCAGGCCGTCCAGCTCATGGAGACCCAGCTCCAGGGCTTCGAGTTCCCCCTCGATCTGGGGCTGGGCAACCCCCTGACCCTGGGCTTCGATTTCCACATCGGCAGGGTGGCGCCACAGCCCGGCGAGGGGCTGCTGCTGCAGCTCGACTTCGACGTGCGGGCCAGCTCCCAGGCGCCGATCCTCGCTCGCTGCCCCCAGTCGCCCCTCTCCCGGGTCCTCGGCTCGGCGCCGCCGGCGCCCGGCGACGTCTCCGCCTCGGTCGCCCTGCGGCTGGACGCGATCAACGCGGTGCTGCACCGGCTCTGGGCCGCGGGCGTGCTGAACCTCGACGTCAGCAACATGGTGCCCGAGCAGCTCCGCATGGTCACCTCCCGGGTCGCGGTGGACGCCTTGCTCCCGCCGCTGGTGGCCCCCATCGAGCCCGGGCAGGGCATCGACGGCCTGCTCGAGATCCAGGCCGGCGAGGTCCTGCTGTACCTGGACCACGCGGCCGGCACCGACGTCATGTCCCTCTCCCTCCGGGAAGCCGTGCAGCTCACCCTGACCAACGACCAGATCAGCCTGGCCCTGGAGGCCGAGCCCCGCGTCGACATCCGCTCGGTGGAGAGCGCGGTGCCGGGCCAGCCGGCGCTGCCGCCCGAGGCCCTGGAGGACCTGACGCGCTCCTTCGTCTGGCCCATGGTCATCGAGCAGATCGGGCCGGGGCTCAGCTACCCGATCCCCTCCCTGCCCCTGACCCAGGTGGCGACCATCGCCCCCGACCTGGCCGACCTCACCTTCCACCTCGACGTCACGGGCCACGGGCTGCAGACCCGCAACCACCACGTCCTGGCCGAGGGGGGCTTCTCCGCCGAGGCCCACCCGGCGGGCGGTGGGGGCGGCGGCCAGCCGGACGAGCCGCCCCAGCAGTGAGCGGCCCGCCGCGAAAGCTGGCCTTTCGGACGACCGTCTGGTTCAATCGACACGCACCCATTCCCTGACCGA
>JAVEVO010000195.1:0-11553 GCA_034005005.1 Myxococcota bacterium | reverse complement strand
GATCGTGATGTCTTCCTTGAGCCGGAACGCCTTGAGCTTGACCCAGAAGAGCACCGAGCCGGTGATCGCCAGGATCTTGCAGGTGATCCCGAAGAAGTTGAAGAAGTTGCGCCGGGCGATGTAGGAGAGGGGGAACTCGTCGGCTGGCTGTTGGCTCATCTTCGCCTCCAGAGAGGGATCCCGGATCATGGTAACCGAAGGGGAGGGTGGCGTCATCCCTCGTCGGCCGCCGGCACCCGCCGGCGCTGGCGGTCAGCCCGGCTCCTCCTCGCCCTCGGCCTCGGCCTCGTAGAGGCAGATCGTCCCCCCCGGCGTGTCCTCGAGGGTGTAGCCCAGCTCCCGCAGCCGGTCCCGGAGCTGGTCGGCCGCCGCGTAGTCCCGTCGCTGGCGGGCCTCCTCCCGCTGGCGCAGCAGCGCCGTCACCGCGGGGTCGTCGGGCTGCGGCAGGGGCGACTGGAGGTCGAAGATCCCGAGGATCCCGTCGAGCTGGCGGATGGTCTCCAGCAGGCGGCCAGCCAGCCGGGAGGACAGGCTCCGCCGGGCGAGGAGCGGGTTGACCCGGCGGACCGCGGTGAACAGGAGGCCGAGGGCCATGGGGACGTTCAGGTCCGCGTCGAGGGCCCGCTCGAGCTCGTGCAGCAGCAGCCGGTCGAACCCTTCGGGCAGCTCCTCCTCCCGGGGGGGCGCCGCGTCCCCGGGGGGGGCCGGGGGCTCGGCCGCGGCCAGCCGCAGCCGGCAGACGAAGAGGTCCAGCCGGCGCAGCGCGGCCCGGGCAGCCTCCAGCCGGGCCGGGGCGAAGGCCAGGGGCTGCCGGTAGTGGGTGCCGAGGATCAGGTAGCGCAGCTCCCGGGGCGAGTAACCGAGGGCCTGGACGTCGGCGAGGGTGGTGGCGTTGCCCGCGGAGCGGGACATCTTCTTGCCCTCGACCAGGACCAGCTCCGAGTGCAGCCAGTAGCGAGCCGGCGAGCGGCCGTGGAGGGCCTCGCACTGGGCGATCTCGTTCTCGTTGTGGGGGAACAGCAGGTCGCTGCCGCTGGTGTGGAGGTCGAACTCCTCCCCGAGGAAGCGGGTGGCCATGGTCGCGCACTCGACGTGCAGCCCGGGCCGGACGTTGCCCCACTCGGTCTCGTAGAAGATGTCCCGGGCCATCTCGGCCAGGGTCGCCCGCTTGAAGAGCGTGAAGTCGCGCGGGTCGGCCTTCTCGTACTCGTCCAGGTCGACGGTGCTGCCGAGGCGGATCTTGGAGAGGTCCAGCCCGGAGAGCGCTCCGTACCGGGGGAAGCGGCCGAGGTCGAAGTAGACCGAGCGCAGCTTCTCGTAGGCGAAGCCCCGCTCGACCAGCCGCCGGGCGAAGGCGATCATGTCGTCGACGTGCTCGGAGGCTCGCGGGTAGCGCCAGGCCCGCTTCACCCCGAGCAGGTCGAGCGCGGCGAAGAAGCGCTCGGCCACGGCCGTGGTCAGCTCGGCGATGGGCACGCCCTGGCGCTCCGACTCGGCGATGGTCTTGTCGTCGATGTCGGTGAGGTTCATGACGTGCTTTACCTCGAGCCCGAGGTGCTCGAGGTAGCGGCGCAGCAGGTCGGCGGTCAACACCCGCCGCCAGACGCCGATGGTCGGGTCCGCGTGCAGGGTCGGGCCGCAGGAGTAGATCGACGCCTTGCCCGGGACGAGGGGCACGAAGGGGCGGCGCGCCCGGCAGAGGGTGTCGTGCAGCTCGAGCGCGACCTCCCGGCGGGCCGTGGGCTGGGCGAGCTGGAACAGGGTCGTGCTCAGGTACCGCTCGCCGCCGTCCGGCAGCAGCACCACGATCACCCCCCGCTCCAGGGTCCGGGCGAGCTGCAGGGCCGCGTGGAGCGCTGCACCCGAGCTCATCCCGACGAACAGCCCCTCCTCCCGGGCCAGCAGCCGGGTCGCCTCGAAGGCCTCCTCGTCGAGGACGTTGACCTTGCGATCGAGCTTCGCCTTGTCGAAGATCCCCGGCCGGTAGGCCTCCTTCAGGTTCTTGAGCCCCTGGATCTTGTGTCCCAGGTAGGGCTCGACCCCGATCACCCGGATCGCGGGGTCGTGCTCCTTGAGCCGGGCCGAGGTGCCCATCAGGGTGCCCGAGGTGCCCATGGCCGCGACGAAGTGGGTCAGCCGGCCGTCGGTCTGGAGGAGGATCTCTGCCGCGGTCCCGTGGTAGTGGGCCAGGGGGTTGTGGGGGTTGTTGTACTGGTCCGGGATGAAGTAGCGACCGGGCTCGCGCCGCACCAGCCGGTAGACCACCTCGATGGCCCCGTCCGTGCCGAGCTTGGCCGGGGTGAGCAGGAACTCCGCACCCAGCGCGGCCAGGATCTGCCGGCGCTCCTGGCTCACCGCCTCGCTCATGGCCAGCTTCACCGGGTAGCCCTTGACCGCGCCGACCAGGGCCAGGCCGATGCCCGTGTTGCCCGAGGTCGCCTCGAGGATGGTCTTCCCCCGGGTCAACTGGCCCGCGGCCTCGGCGGCCTCGATCATGCTCCGGGCGATCCGGTCCTTCACCGAGCCGCCGGGGTTGTGCCCCTCCAGCTTGGCCCAGATCTCCACCCCCGGCCGGGGGGAGAGTCGACGCAGGCGCACCAGGGGGGTGTTGCCGATCAGCTCGAGGGTGCCACCGGGGCAGGTCATCGCGGTCATGGCGGTCATGGTCGAGGGGTTCTAGCACGGCACCGGGGCGCGCGCCATGCCTCCGGACGTGCGACACCCGACCCCGGGGTGTCCTCTGCCGCGCGCCCGCCCCGGACGCCCCGCCCACTCGTCAGATCGCGGCGCACCCGGCCGTTGTCCGGCCGGGAGCGCCCCGCCTGGAGATCTCGGCCGCTGCCGCCTTCTCCTCCGGGGTCGGTCCGCCAAGAGCGAAGCCGCCAGTCGAGAGGAGGTCGGAAGACGATGGTCCTTACCCCCTACGATTTGAGGATGCTCTCTTACCTGATCACTGACCGGACGCTCGAGCTCAGGGCGAGCCTCGCGGACAACGTCAGGAAGCCGGGCGACCGGGACGAGATCTGCAACGAGTACCTGGCCGAGTCCTGGGACCCCAGCAACGCTGGGTTCGTGAAGCGTGCCCTGTGGTTCGTCGTCCAGGTGCAGCGGGTCGAGCAGCTACGGTTCAACTAGTACCCCGTCACAGGGATTCTGACTGGTTGCCTGCTGCCGGGTGGGTGCCGGCCGACAGGTCGGCACCAGCCTCCTCCCCCTTCAAATCCTAACCCTAACGGGCAGAGGAGCAAAGCGACCGGCGCGGAGGCCGGTCGCCACCCTGCGGAGGCCGGTCGCCACCCGAAGCTCGACCGGTCATCTTCGCTGTGCCGAGGTACTAGGTGGAGAAGGACGCGGCGACGCAGTCGTTGTCCGTGACGCAGGCGCCGGCCACGAGCAGCGGGTCGTCGCCCTCCTCGTCCCCGCACCCCGGGCCCACGCCCACCAGCACGAGGAGCGCACCCAGGACCGTCCAGCTCCTCCAGCCACGTCGCGGGCGACGCCCCGGGAACAGGAGTCTCGCACCATGCGCCCGGGGGCGACCCAGGCCGACTCCCGGCCCCGCGTCGGGCCACGCCGCGGTGGCCCACCAGCGCGCCCCCTGGGCCCCCCACGTCGGGCGCGGCTCCCGCCGGGCCGGTGGGTAGGCTCGGGGGCCCGGTTTGACCTGCAGGCCCCCGCTCCCTAGCGTGGAAGGGTCTGCGGTGCTGCCGTGTCCTGCTCGCCGAAGGCCCCTGGCCGCGGCCGGGCGCGACGGCCAGCCCCGCCGAGGCTCCGGCATGCGCCGTCACCCAGGATCCCCCCCCCTCCCGCCCCTCGCCCTCCTGCTGCCCGTGCTCCTGCTCCCCGGCTGCCTCGATGCGCTCGGCGAGCGGGAGATCGTCACCGAGCACAGCTCGCTGGTGAAGGACGAGCTGCGCGGGGACCGGCTCGAGGACAAGCACCCGGTCTACGACCCGGAGCTCCAGGTGGTGGACGAGATCCGCGGCTCGCGGGTCACGCTCAACAAGAGCGCGGCGCTCCTGCAGCTCGACATCGGACCGATGCAGAGCGCGGCGGAGCGGAGGCTGGGCGAGGAGCTCTTCCCCTCCTACGCCGCGGCGGCCGCCGCCCTCGACGGCGAGACGCTGATCCCCTCGCTCGAGGTCGTGCACGGCAAGCTGAAGGTCTTCGACGATGCGTTCTACGGGGCCACGGAGAAGGCCCTGCAGCTAGGCCTCGCCGAGGTCTGGGCCGGGAAGGTGACCCTCTACCGCGACCTGCTGGAGGCAGTCCGGGCCGACCTCGCCACGGCCGCGCCCGCGCACCGGCCCTTCCTGGAGGAGGCCGTGGTGCGGCTCGCCTCCGGCCTCACCCTGGCGGGCGAGGAGATCCCGCTGGACGCGACGCTGGCCGGGCAGGTGGAGCAGGAGATCGCCCGGTTCCTCGACGACGAGCTGCTCTCCCGGCCCGTGGGCTTCTATGCGGAAGACGAGACCCTCGCGCAGGTCTTCCGCCAGGACCGCTACCACCAGCAGTGGGCGGGCGGCCCGCCCCGCTCCCTGTACGCGCGGGGCCCGAGCTTCGGCGCCCTGCTGGTGCTGGCCCACTACCTGGGCAGCGATCCGGCCCGGCACGCCCAGTACCTCGCGGTGGAGCGGATCTACGAGGGGCTGACCAACCCCTACGCCGCTTACTCGGTCGCGGACCTGCTCCCCCAGGCCGCGACCCTCGCCGGGCTGGACGACCCGGACGCGGCCTGGGCCGAGTTTCAGGAGACCCACCCGCCGATCTACGAGCTGGAAGGAGCCCCGTACTCGCCGGTCGCGCTGATCCCCTCTTCCGCGTCCCAGGAGACGCGGCTGTTCAACAGGCTCTTCCCGGAGGGGGTCCCCGAGGGTGTCTCGCTGATGGATGCGCTGATCCGGGAGATCCTCGCGGGCGAGGTGGACCTGGCGCCCTTGCCCGGGTCGGGCTGGTACGACTACCAGGTCTACGCCCTGGAGACGCTGCTGCTCCCGGAAAAAGGTCCAGAATCCAACAAGCTTTTGTTATCAAAGGCCTACAAGGAGAAGCTCATCGAGAGCTTCAAGACGATGCTCACCCAGACCCGGGAGACCCACGTCAAGCAGCTCAACATCGGCGGTGCGAGGCGCGGTGGCGACATGGCCCCCGAGCCCCTCGAGGTTTACCCGGTGCTGCACGCGGAGCCCTTCCCGACCTACTACCTGCGCCAGGCCCGGGCCTACCGCTTCGTCGCCGGGTTCGTCGCCGCGACCATGGGGCCGGCGTTTCTGGCCGCGACGCCGGTGGAGCTGCCCTCGCGGGGGAGCCTGCCCCTGGACGAGGCGCTGGCCGCGACCACCCGCCTCTGCTACGGGCTGTACCTGCTCACCGCCGGGGACGTGGGCCTGGCGACCGATCTGCTGCCCGAGGAGCTCGCCGAGTTCCCGGCCGCGGCGTCCCTGGCCGAGGCCCGGGCCTGGCTCGCCGGCCTCCCCGCCGACCTGGCGCCGCCCTGGCCGGAGACGGGCCGCCCCGGCTTCAGCCGCGACCCCGACCTGGCGGTGGACCCCCGGGTCATCGTCCCGGTGCAGCTCGACCCGGAGGGCTTCAGCGTCTGCTGGGCGGTCATCGGCGTGCGCGCCCTGAAGATCCGGGCGGAGTTCGTCCCGGGGCACGAGCCCGAGGTGGTTGACTGCGAAGGCTGCGAGGTCGAGGGCTTCGTGCCCACCGAGCCCTACCTCTTCGTCGGCAAGCAGGTGGAGGTGCGCATCCGTACGGCGGCCGCGGCCATGACCCGCGCCGAGTTCCGGGCCCTGTGCGACGCGCACCGGACCACGGCGGCCATTGTCGAGGCCCTGGAGAGCCGCTGATGCCGGGTCCGGCCCCGCGCCGGCTCCTCCCCCGCGGCCCCTGGCGCTGGCCGGCCTTGCTGCTCGTCGCGGCCGCTTTTCCGGGCTGCGGCTACGGGCTGCTGCAGTCCCCGCGCACCACTCCGCCCGGGGACGTCGACCTGACCTTCGGCGGCACGCTGATCGCCAACACGAGCACCGAGGAGGTCACCGGCCTCGAGGTCCTGCCCGCGGCCGCCCTGCAATCCCGCTGGGGGCTGACCGAGTCGCTGGACCTCGGCGTCGGCCTGTTCAACCTGCTGGGTGCGTCCGCGGACCTGCGCTGGGGGCTCTTCGATCGCACCCGGCCCTACGCACTGGTGGCCTCCGGCGGGCTGGGCGGCACCTGGAAGAACAACGTCCGAGACGACGAGGATGGTCGCGCCCTCTTCGCCCGCGTGGGCGTGCTCGGCGGCTACGACCTGCTGCGCGGGGCCGGGGGGAAGGCCGCGATCACCGGCATGGTCGGGGTGAGCTTCGCGGACTTCTTCTTCTTCGGCGTGCCGCGGCCCCACACGGACAGCCCCGATCCGGAGGTCGCGGGGACCGGGCTGGGCGACGGCGTGGTCATGCTGCACACGGGTCTGCTCTTCGCGGACGGCCTGGTGGGCGTGGAGTACAGCTACTGGACGGTGGTGTTCGACGACCCGGCCGACCACTTCCGCTTCGTGGACAACCACGTCGTGAGCCTGAGCGTGCGCTGGCGGATCTGAGCGCTCACCGCGCCGGCCGGGCGACCCGGCGCAGCGGTGGGACCGGCGTGGGCCGCGGGAGCCGGGCCGGCTCGACCCGGACCCCGGGGGCTGGCGGCTCCTCCGGGCCGGAGGGTGTCACCCGGTTGACCCGGCCCCCCGGAGTCTGGCGGGAGCATGATCCTCGACTCTTCGGCGGTGGTCGCCATCCTCCTGCAGGAGCCCGGCTACGAGAGGCTGGTAGCGAAGCTCGAGGACGCGGAGCTCGTGGCCACGCGCTCGGTGGTGGCGTTGCCGCCGGCCGAATCCTTGGAGCGGAAGAGCGCCGGGCCGATGGGCTCCAGGTTCGCGGGCTTGCACTTGCGCGGCTGGTTGCCGGTGTCCAGGCAGACCTCACCCCGGAGGAAGACCATCCGGGAGTAGAGTTCTACCCGGGCCCCAACGCAACCCCCAGGCCCCAGAGTGTTGCGTTCGGCAGGAGGTAGCGCTCTACCCGGGCCCCAACGCAACATCCAGGCCCCAGAGTGTTGCGTTCGGCAGGAGGTAGCGCTCTACCCGGGCCCCAACGCAACATCCAGGCCCCAGAGTGTTGCGTTCGGCAGGAGGTAGCGCTCTACCCGGGCCCCAACGCAACCTCCGGCCGCGACTAGTACCCCGTCACAGGGATTCTGACTGGTTGCCTGCTGCCGGGTGGGTGCCGGCCGACAGGTCGGCACCTGCACGACCGGCGCGGAGGCCGGTCGCCACCCTGCGGAGGCCGGTCGCCACCAACCACCCTCTGTCTGCCAACCGGTCATCTTCGCTGTGTCGAGGTACTAGTAGGATGACACACAAACACCTACATGCTACCATGACCGATTCCTTGGCCTGGAAGTGTCTTGACAGGGTGGATACAGGACAGCCCGCGGCGGGCGCGGCACCTCCCTTCCCCCTTCCCCCCTTCTCCCCCTCCCGCCCCA
The DNA here is from genome assembly GCA_034005005.1 of Myxococcota bacterium. Taxonomy (GTDB): domain Bacteria; phylum Myxococcota_A; class JAVEVO01; order JAVEVO01; family JAVEVO01; genus JAVEVO01. The sequence goes on along the minus strand of JAVEVO010000195.1, from coordinate 4,032 downwards.
TCTGTGGTAGAACCTACCTCCGAACCTGCCCGGCCCGTCGTGCGGACCGGGCGCTGACCGGGGGAGCTGCCGGCGAGCTGCCGGAGGAGGAGTCGCGATGGACGAGACGTTGAAGAATGCCGAGCCCGTTTCCCTCTGGGGCCACTTCGACGAGATCCGCAAGCTCCCCCATCCCTCGGAGCACGAAGGGCCGGTGGCCGACTGGGTCTGCCGGCTCGCGGAGCAGCACGGCGCGAGCTGGGTCCGGGACTCGGCGACGCCGGTCGGCAACGTCGTGATCCGGGTGCCCGCGACTCCCGGCCACGAGGGGGCGCCCATCGTCATCCTCCAGGGCCACCTCGACATGGTCGGCGAGAAGGACAACGCGGTCGAGCACGATTTCTTGAAGGATCCCATCAAGTTGCGCAAGGAGGGCGACCTCCTCTACGCGTGCGACACGACCCTCGGTGCGGACAACGCCATCGGCCTGGCCGCGGCCCTCGCCTGCCTCACCGATCCGGACGTCGTCCACGGCCCCCTCGAGCTGCTGTTCACCGTCGAGGAGGAGACGGGCCTGACCGGCGCCCGGAGCCTCGACGCCTCCCTGCTGCAGGGCAAGATCCTGCTGAACCTCGACTCGGAGGAGCACGGCGCGCTCTACATCGGCTGCGCGGGCGGCGCGGACACCGTCGCCACCCTGGCGGTGGACCCCCGGCCCCTGGCCGGCGACGGCTGGACCCCCCTGAAGGTCGTCGTGGGCGGGCTGCGCGGCGGCCACTCGGGGATCGACATCCCCTTCGGGCGGGCCAACGCCCTGCTGCTGCTGGCCGCGGCCCTGCAGCGGGCCCTGCAGCTCGGGATCGACCTGCAGCTCGCCTCCTTCGCGGGCGGCAGCAAGCACAACGCCATCCCCCGTGAGGCCGAGGCCCTGCTCTTCACCCGGGAGCCCGAGCGGCTGGCCGAGGTGCTGCGCCGCGAGGCGATCGCCGCGTTCGTCCGCTACGTCGGCAGCGAGATCGTCGAGGCCATCCGCATCGAGGCCCAGCCCGCCCAGGTCGCCCCCCAGGTCTGGAACCCCCTGGTGCGGGACCGCTTCCTCGCCCTGCTCGCGAGCCTGCCCCACGGCGTCATCCGGATGAGCGAGGCCGTGCCCGGCCTCGTCGAGACCTCCAACAACGTGGCCGTGGCGGTCTTCGGCGAGGGGGCGGTCAAGCTGACCCTCTCCTCCCGCTCCTCCGTCAACGAGGAGCTGCGCCGGGTGCAGCAGGGGATCGTCCTCCTGCTGCAGGCCGCGGGCTGCGAGGTCCACGCGGACGAGGGCTACCCCGGCTGGCAGCCCGATCTGCAGAGCCCGATCCTGCACCGCCTCGACCGGATCTACACCGAGCTGTTCGGCAGCGCTCCTGCGCGCAAGGCCATCCACGCCGGCCTCGAGTGCGGCCTGCTCGGCGCCAAGGTGCCGGGGATGGATATGATCTCCTTCGGGCCCGACATCTTCAGCCCCCACTCGCCCACGGAGCACGTCAGCATCCCCTCCGTGGCGCTCTTCTGGAAGCTGCTCAAGGCCGTGCTGGCCGATCTGGCCAAGAATCCGTAGCGCTCTGGTCCTTTCGAACCATTCGTGTCATCGCGCCGAGGTGTCGACCATGGTGGTCCCCGACAAGCAGACCGCGCTCCGGGAGAAGCTGCGCCAGGCCCAGGAGCTGCTCGCGGAGCTGGACCTCGACCTCTGGCTGATCTTCGTCCGGGAGTCGGACCTGCTCCCCGATCCAGCCCTGGAGATGGTCGTCGGGACCCACGTCACCTGGCAGACCGCCTTCTTGGTGCCGGCCCGCGGTGAGACCGTGGCCCTCGTGGGCAGCCTCGACCGGGCGAATATGGAGGCCGAGGGCGTGTTCGACCGGGTGGTGGGCTATCTCGAGGGGATCCAGCAGCCCCTGCGGGAAGAGCTGCAGCGGCTCGCTCCCCGGCAGGTGGCCATCGACTACTCCGTGGACAGCGAGATCGCCGACGGGCTGACCCACGGGATGTACCTGTCCTTGCTGCGGATCCTCGACGGCACGCCCTTCGCCGCGCGCCTCGTGTCGGCCGAGGAGCTGATCTCCCGGCTGCGCGGCCGCAAGACGCCGGCGGAGACCTCCCGGATGCGGGCCGCGGTCGCGGCCACCCTCGAGCTGCTCACGGAGGCCCAGGGCTTCATCGCCCCCGGGCGCACGGAGCAGGAGATCGCCGAGTTCCTCGCGGCGCGGATGCGCGCCCGGGGGCTCCCGCCGGCCTGGGCCGCGGACCATTGTCCGGCGGTCTTCTCCGGTCCCGAGACGGCCGGCGCGCACGCCGCGCCCACCGCCCGTCGGGTCGAGCCCGGGCACGTCGTCAACATCGACATGGGGGTGCGCGTGGAGGGCTACTGCTCCGACCTGCAGCGCACCTACTACGTCCCCCGCGCCGGCGAGCTGGAGGCGCCGCCCGAGGTCCGTCGCGGGCTGGCGACCATCGTCGCGGCCATCTCCCTCGCCGCGGCCCGGCTGGCCCCCGGGGTGCCCGGGCACGAGGTGGATGCGGTGGCCCGCGGACACATTGTCGAAGCCGGCTATGCCGAGTACCCCCACGCGCTCGGTCACCAGATCGGCCGCCAGGCCCACGACGGCGCGGGGCTCCTCGCCCCGATCTGGGAGCGCTACGGCCGCCGCCCCTTCTTGCCCCTCGAGCTGGGCCAGGTCTACACCCTCGAGCCGCGCCTGACGGTCCCCGGCCACGGGATCGCCACGATCGAGGAGATGGTCCAGCTCACGCCGACCGGCTGCGACTGGCTCGGACCTCGCCAGGAGGAGATCTGGCTGACCGCACGCGGATGAGCCGGTCGTGCCCTGCTCCCGGCGGCGTCCCATGACCGCTCGCCGCCCCGGCGGCTGGCCCACGGAGGGGGGCGCCCGGCGCCCCGGGCCAGGGTGAGCGACACCCCACCCCGGCTCCCGGGCCTGCCCCTGCAGCCCGGCACGGCCCCCCGGCTCCAGGGCCCGCTCCTGCGCGCCGCGACCCTCCGCCTCTCGTGGGCGCAGCCGCGGCGCTTCTCCTGGGACGACGGCAGCGCGACGCCGGTCTCCGGGCGGGTGCCCATCCTCCGTCCCCGCTCCCGGTGGCTGCCGCTCGGGCTGGCCTCCCTCCTGCTGCTCGGCGTCGGCCTCGGGCTGCTCCTCATCCACCAGGACCGGGCGGGCTGGCCCGGGCTCGCCTCCCGGCGCGGTCTGTACGTCGCCGCCGACGAGGTCTGGACCGGGCGCCGGGAGCCCATCTGGATCCGTACCGCCCTCCCGGGACCGGTGCTGTCGGCCGCCCCCTCCCGCAAGCACGACCGGGCGGCCGAGGTCCTGGCGCTCCACACACTTGCCCAGCGTCAGGGCCTCGACCTCTCCTGGGTCACCTGGCAGTCCGCGGCGGCGCCGTCCAGCCCGGGCGAATGGCTCCGCTTCAAGGAGCAGGAGGAGGTGATCCCGCAGCCCGCGCTCTGGGTGGCCCGCTCCCTGGCGCAGCAGCTCGTCCTCCCGGCCCCGGCCCCGGCCGCCGCCGCCCGGCCCCGCGCCGCGCGCCGCGGCCGTCGACCCCGGCCGGCGGTCACGGCGGGCATCCCGGGCACCCCGCGGTTGCTGGTCTTCGGCAGCGACCTGCCCTTGACGGGCCCGCTCCCCGCCGAGGGGGTGTTCCGCCTCGCCCATCTCCTCCAGGGCCGGGTCGCCCTGCTCGGCCCCTTCCCGTCCCTCGCGGAGCCCTCCCCGCTGCTGTCCCTGCGTGGTTACGACGGCCTGGCCGTCTTCGCCGGTCCCGACCCCGCCGGCCCCGACCCCGCCGACCCGCCGACCTCGGGCGACGCCTTCTACCGCTGGCTGGTCTCCTTCGGCGGCGGCGCGCAGCGGGTGGCCGCCCTCGCCGGCTCGTCCGGCGACGCGGCCGCGGTCGACGAGGCCGCGCCCTACACCCTGGCCCTGGTCTCCTCGGCCGATGTCGACGGGCTGCGCGAGGCGGTCGATCGACGGCAGACGGTCGCGGTGCGCGGGA
>JAVEVO010000336.1:0-2586 GCA_034005005.1 Myxococcota bacterium | reverse complement strand
CCCCTCGCCCTCGGCCCCCTCGCCCTCGCCCTCGGCACCTTCCCCCACCGCACCTTCGCCCTCCCCTTCCCCCTCGCCGGTCTGCGATTCGTCGTCGAGACAGCCCACCAGCAGCGAGGGCACGAGGAAGAGGATCAAGAACAGCCAGCGGGTAGTACGCATCGGAGCCTCCAGCCAGGGGCTGCCCGGAGGCAGCCAGGAACGCCGCGTCGGGACGGCCGCGCGCGTCAGTGCATTCTTCGTGCCGGGTCGCCGCCGGGGAGGCCAGCTCCGGCCAAGAACCAAAAGAATGCGAGGAAATCCATGAGACTACCCTGGCTCGTCCCTCGAGCAGGAGCGCCCCATGCCGCGGGGAGCCTCAGAAAACTGAGGACCGCCCTGGGCAGCAGTAGCTCGGGAGGGGTCGCGCTCAGGCGACCGCGAGCGCGACCTCGATCATCTCGCGCAAGGAGCGCTCGCGCTGCTCCGGCGGCATGTGCTCGTCCTCGTACACGTGGTCGGAGACGGTCATGATCCCGAGGGCCTCGACTCCGTGGCGGGCCGCGAGGGTGTACAGAGCCGCGACCTCCATCTCGGCCGCGAGCACGCCGTGGTCGGCCCAGACCTGCTGGGCCTCGCCGCCCTCGTAGAAGCTGTCCGAGGTGTAGACGTTGCCGACGTGCACCCGCAGCCCCCGGGCGAGCGCGGCGTCGTGCGCGGCCCGCAGCAGCCCCCAGTCGGCCAGGGGGGCGAAGGCCATGCCGCGGAACACCCCCTGATTGAGCGAGGAGTTGGTGCACGCGCCCTGCGCGAGCACCAGCTCGCCGAGCCGCACGCCGGGCTGCAGGGACCCGCAGGTGCCGATGCGGATCAGCCGCCGCACCCCGTACTCCGCGATCAGCTCCTGGGCGTAGATCGAGAAGGAGGGCACACCCATGCCCGTCGCCTGGACGGAGACCCGCTTGCCGTGCCAGGTGCCGGTGTAGCCGTACGCGGCCCGGCGCTCGTTGACCAGCACCGGCCCTTCCAGGAAGGTCTCGGCCACGTAGCGAGCCCGCAGCGGATCACCGGGGAGGAGGACGGAGGACGCCAGGTCGCCCGGGCGCGCGTCGAGGTGCAGACTCATGAAACCTCCAGCACTCTCCGGCACCGCGCTCGAGCCCGCAAGTCGCGGCCGGAGTGGTTCCCGCCGCGGCTGCGGCGGAGAGCGAGAGCGCTCCGGCGACCTGCCGCAGGGTACCAAAGACCGTGCGTACAGGCCAGGAAACGGCCCGCGGACCGGGTGCGATCGCCTTTCCCCTTTGCAGCCGCGCCCGGTTTTGGTAGCGTCCAGCTCCTTTGCATCCTGCGACCTGGGGGGGCCGGAGGGGGAGATGACTACCCGATTCAACACCGTCCAGCCGCGCCGTGGCGCCCCGTTTCGGATCGCCGACTATCCGCCGGCCGTCCAGGACCTGCTGCAGGAGAAGCTGCGCCCGGTGGACGAGATCGTCCGCTCGCTGCCCCGGCGCCTCCGCTTCTTCGCGTCCTTCGCCCTGGGCCAGCCGCGGGGCATCTTGCGCCGGCTGCACATCCGGGACGACTGGGAGGAGGTCTACTACCTCAACGCGCTGGTCCTCGAGCCGTACCCGATCCTCGCCAACCCAAGATTCTTCTTGCGTTCCGGCTACTTCTCGCCCTTGGACCGGCTGGTGGCCGACAAGCTGGGCAAGACCATCGCGCACGTCCCCAAGCAGTTCTGCCAGTTCGGTGAGGTGCTGCGCTCCCCGGACTACCTCGACGCCTACTTCCACTCCGTGACGCCCCCGGACGCGGAGGGCTACGTCAACCTCGGGACCAGCGTCGACGTCGCGCTCGAGACCATCCGCCACTTCCACGCGACCGGCCGGCAGATCATCTTCGAGATCAACAGCCACGTGCCCTGGGTCCAGGGCCACGCGCGCCACGACGGCAACCGGGTGCCCCTGGCCTGGGCCAGTGCGGCCTACGAGCTGCACGAGCCCCTGGCCCAGCTCCCGCCCCTCGCGCCGAGCGAGGCCGAGCAGGCCATCGCCCGCCACGTCCTGCCCTTCATCGAGGACGGCGACACGCTCCAGTTCGGCATCGGCGGAGTGCCCAACTTCATCGCCGCGCAGATCCGCGACCGCCGGGGGCTGAAGATCCACTCGGAGATGCTCACGGACGCGATGGTCGACCTCCAGACGGCCGGCGCCATCGACAGCGCGGGCAAGGGCTACATGGACGGCCTGATCATCGGCACCTTCGCCGCAGGCACCGACAAGCTGTACGACTGGCTGGATCGCAACCCGGCGGTGATGCTGCTGCCCGTGGACGAGGTCAACGACGTCCGGGTCATCGCCCAGAACCAGCGGCTGAAGAGCATAAACTCTACTATTTTGGTGGACTTCAACGGTCAGGCGGCCTCCGACGCAATCGGCAGCTCCCAGGTGAGCGGGATCGGGGGCCAGCTCGAGTTCGTCACGGGCGCCCAGCTCTCCCCCGGGGGCCGCAGCCTGCTCTGCCTCAAGTCGTGCAACCGGGTGCGGGGCGAGCTGCGCTCGTGCATCGTCCCGACCTTGCCCGCCGGGACGCCGGTGTCGGTGCCCC
>JAVEVO010000031.1:0-51830 GCA_034005005.1 Myxococcota bacterium | reverse complement strand
GCCCTCGACCCCCAAGCCCTCCCCCTCGGTGCCGCCCTCCCCCTCCACCTCGGAACCGCCCTCGCCCTCCCCCTCGGTGCCGCCCTCACCCTCCCCCTCGGTGCCGCCCACACCCTCCCCTTCGGAACCCCCCTCGCCCTCCCCTTCGGCCCCCCCCTCGCCCTCGGCCCCCTCGCCCTCGGCCCCCTCGCCCTCGCCCTCGCCCTCGCCGCCGCGTCGGGCCTCCTCGTCGTCGCAGCCGCCGAGGGAGGTCAGCAGACCACCACCGAGCAGCAAGAAGCCACCGAACAGAAGCGGATTGCGGGACAGGCTGCTCATCATGGCCAGACCACCTCGTAGACTGCGGTCACCGGGCTGGGAGCGTCCTGCGCGGGGAGCTCCATGGTCGAGTACGCGGTGCCATCCTGGTTGGTGATGCGCAAGAACAGGGTCAGCTTCCCCGCGGCCGGCACCTGCGCCGGCTCGACGTTGAACAGGGTGGCCAGGGGGATCGCGGCCTCGCACGCGGCGGCCGTGGCGGCCACCTCGCCGGTCACCCAGTGCAGGTTGGCCGGCTCCGCGGCCTGCAGCCGTCGCCAGCCGACCAGGGGGTCGAGGGAGGCGCCACTGACCGACCGGGCGTGGCCGAAGACGCCGAAGCCCAGGTCGGGCCGGGCCGTGCCGAGGGCCCCGCCGATCTCGAGCAGGCCGCTGAGCGCGTGGTCGAGGTCGACCGCGGCCCGGTCGGTGAGCTCGTGGGGGGAGATCCCGTTGCCGCCGGTGGGGTCGAGATCGACGTAGCCCACCAGGGCGTTGGTCTCCTCGACGAAGCCCTCGATGCCGATCAGCAAGGTCCCGGCGACGACCCGGGCCCCGAAGCGCCGCAGCTCGTTGAGGCTGGCGCCCCAGTCGGGCGCCTCGGCGGTGGTGCGGTCGAGCCAGGCCGCGGGCCAGTCGTCGAGGACGCCGTCGACCACCGGGCCGAGGTAGGTGTAGGTCCGGGTCGCAGCCGGCTTGCCGGCCACCTCGACCCGCACCTCCACCGGGCCGGCCTCGTGGGGCGGCGCGACGACCGTGATCGTGTCCGCGGCGATGGTCGGCTGGACGATGGTCACCCCGCCGAAGGTCACCTGGGCGCCCGTGAAGCCGCCGCCCCGGATCAGCACCTCGTTGCCCCCGGCCATGGGCCCGCGATCGGGCTGCAGGGCGGAGATGAAGGGGCCGTCGGGCCGCGCCTGCACCACCAGCTTCCCCCGGGTGTCGCTGACCCGGAAGTTGACGCCGCCGTCGATGCTGGCCCGGCCCATGACGTCGAAGGTCCCCGCGGCCGTGGGCACGAGGCTGCCGGCGAACTCGTCGTTGTTCGCCTGCTGGACGTTCCAGCGCGCCTCGAACCAGGTCCAGCCCTCCCCGGCCGGGTCGCTCCCCGGGGCACCGTAGCCGACCTGGGCGACCACCGCGCCGCCGGCCGGCTCCCCCGGAGGCGGCGTGATCCCGTCCTCCCAGACCTGGAAGTAGACGGTGTCGGTCGGCGCGCCGACCATGCCCTGGAGCTCGTTGGCCTCGTTCAACCAGAGGCTCCCCACCCAGTCGGGCAGGGGCGGCTCGTAGGTGTAGGCCGCGGGCAGGGTGTCCTCGCAGCCGGCGGAGACGACCTTCACGTCGACGACCCCCGGGGAGTGCGGCGGGGTGTCGCAGTCGACGCTCTGACCGTCGGCCGCGGTGGAGCAGCGGCTCGCCGGATCGTCGCCGAAGAAGACCGCCAGGCCGTCGGCGAGCAGGTGGCGGCCCTTCAAGGAGACCCGGTCCCCACCCTCGGGGCGGCCCCGGGTCGGGGTGAGGGAGTCGAGCTCCGGGCAATGCTCCTTGGGCCAGAAGGTGAAGCCCTGCAAGAAGATCCCGCAGCGACCGTCCCGCTGCCGCACCCGCACGTCGACCTTGCCCTCGGCGTGCGCGACGGTGCGCACCCGGAGCTGCTGCCCCTCGCCCGCGAGCCCGATCTTCGTCGGGTTGGGCCCCGGGAGGAACTCGACCCAGGCGTCCTCCGTGAAGGGCCCGCCGTGGACGACGATCTCCTCGTCGCCCGCGGTGTCGCCGATGGCCGGGATCACCATCAGCACGTTGAGGGTGTCGCAGGGACCGACCGGATCGCCCTCGCCCTCGCCCTCTGCGCCCTCGCCCTCGCCCTCTGCGCCCTCGCCCTCGCCCTCTGCGCCCTCGCCCTCGCCCTCTGCGCCCTCGCCCTCGCCCTCTGCGCCCTCGCCCTCGCCCTCCGCACCCTCGCCCTCGCCCTCCGCACCCTCGCCCTCGCCCTCCGCACCCTCGCCCTCGCCCTCGCTGGCGAGGTCGCAGGCCGCGTCGTCGGGCAGCACCACGGTGGTGTTCCAGCTCGAACCCCGGCTGTCCTTCTCCAGGGCGACCACGGCCTCGGCCCACTGGCCGTCGGGGAGCCGCACCTCGGCCTTCACGCCCTCCGGGCTGGCGTAGGTGAACACCCGGTCGGCCTCGGTCAGCTCCGAGAGGGTCGGGACGCCGGCCGGCAGGGCGTTGGCCGAGGAGATCTTGTACTCCAGGGCGTCCCGGCACTGCTGGTCCTCGCTGAAGGTGAACGCGAAGACGAACTGGGCGTGCCGCCCCCGGGAGAGCAGCCCGGTGTGGCGGGTGAGCCGCTGGCTCTGCTGGTAGGTGACGAGCTGATCGCTCGCCGTGGCGTCGCCGCGCTCCCCGTTGTCCAGCAACAGGGTGCAGTCCCAGTCGGTCAACGGCGAGCCCTTCAGCAGGACCGACTCGAACAGCGAGCTGTCCAGGCCGAGGGCCGGATCGAGGTGCCGCAGATCGAGGGTCAGGCGCAGATCGCAGCGACCGAAGGCGCGGATGAGCAAGCCGGGAGCGGGGATGACGTCGGTGGACCCCTGCGGCACGGTCACCTTGCCGTTGCGCCCCTCCCAGATCCAGTTGGAGCGGTCGTTGATGATCCCGTACTCGAAGACGAGCTCCTTCTCCCGGGCGTCGACGTAGACCTCCACCGAGAAGATGCCGTCCCCCGCGACCCCGTCCGGTGCCTCGTGGCCGCCGCAGGCGATGGGCCCGTCGTCGTACAGCACGGGGAAGGGCCCCTCGGTGGGGAGCCACGAGGACGAGTAGACCGCCTCGTTGGTCCCCAGGTCGTAGCGCAGCGAGGCGTTCCAGAGGAGCTCGCCCTCCCGGTAGGTCCGGTTGGCGCGGTCGTCGACCGCGATGGTGATGGAGGCGTAGCCTGCGGGCCGCTCGAAGGTGGGCGGCCCCAGGCAGGCCGCGCCCTCGCCCTCGCCCTCGCCACCGCCCTCGCCCTCGCCCTCGCTGCCGCCCTCGCCCTCGCCCTCGCCGCCACCCTCGCCCTCGCCCTCGCCCTCGCTGGCCTCGTCGCCGTCGCAACCCACGGCGCCTCCGAGCAACCCGAGCACCAGGACGACCCGGAACGTCTTCAGCATCCAGCCCTTCATGATCCTCCCTCGACCGGCCCCGGGGGCCGCGGCCACTCCGTCGTGCACCTACTCCACCCAGCAGCCGCCCGGTCGCTCCGGGTCCCCGAGCAACGGGCCCACGCCGGCCCGCGGCCAGCCATCGGGCTGGCAGCTCGCGTCGCCGTCGAGGTCCGCGGGGATCTCCTGGGTCTCGGGGATCCCGTCGCCGTCGAAGTCCCGCTCCCAGCAGCCGGCGCCGGTGCTGGCGATGCAGACCTGACGCATCGCGGCCGGGTGGGTGTTGACGCCGTCCTTGTTCGCCGCCTCGTCGCCGAAGCGGTCGAAGCGGACCACCAGCCCGTCGCCATCGTTGTCCACCAGCTCCAGCAGGCGCGAGTTGCCCGGCCACTCCTCGGTGCCACCCCAGCCTGCCCCCTGCAACCCCCAGGTGTACTTGTAGCCGATCCGCAGGGGCGGATCGAGGCGCGGCAGATCCACGGCCAAACTCCAAAGGTTATCGCCGGCTTGCAGATCACCATGGGTCCCGTCGTCGAACATCCGCAGGGCGTTGGGCTCCCAGCTCCCGAGCCGCGCGCTGACCGCGGTCGGGTCCTCGAGCCCGACGGTGTTGGGGTGCACCCCGCCCGCGAGGAACATGGACTTGCCGCCGAGGTCCTCGGCGTAGCGGAAGCGATCGATGGGCCGGCACGCGCCGTCCCGGACCCCCTCGCGCATGTCGACGACGAAGACGGTCCGCACCCGGTCGGGGTCGAAGCACTGCCGGAAGCGGATCTCCGTGGCCGCCTCGGCGAGCGCGGCGCGCGCATCGTCCCGCAGCCCGACCACGCCTTCCTGGGCGAGGAAGTCGGGGTTCAGGCGCAGGCTGACGGGGTCCACGAGGGGCGGGCCGTCGCCCTCGAGCGTGGCCTTGAGGTGGAGCTGGGTGAACTTCTCCTCCCACTTCTTCAGGGCCTGGGTGCGGCTCTCGCTGCTGCCCCGACCGAGCTCGAGGAGGGTCGCCGAGAGCAGGGAGGGCGGCACGGAGGCGAAGCCGACGCTCGGGTTGGCCCACACCGCCTCGCTCAGCACCAGCAACCGGGCCGTGGTGAGCTCGTTGGCCGGGCCGGAGAAGGCCCGCAGATCATCCTCGGCGACCATCCGCCCTTCGTCATGGACAGACTTCAATCGACGGAGCGGAGGAACCAGCAAGAGCTGTACCCGCTGTCCTTTTTGGGCATAAAGGACCAGGTTCTCGAAGGTCTCGGTGCCCGGGAGGGAGAACTGGAAGTCCCCCCGCGCTCCCAGCCGGGAGCTGTCCGCGAGCAGGGCGGTGGCCGGCAGCGGCTGGTGCAGCCAGGCGGTCCCGCCGGCGAGCTCGGCGTCGACCCGGCCTTCGAGCAGGGCCGCGGCCGCCGGGGGGGGCAGGTCCGGCGGCTCGTCCTCGAGCAGCCGGGAGGCCAGCCCATCGACGATGCAGCCGGACAGGAGGCTCGCGCCGAGCAGGCCGACGACGATCCCGACCGGCCCCCGCCGGGAGGAAGACGACGTCCGGGCGCTCACCAGGCCACCTCCACCGTCCCCTTGGAGCGAAGTACGGACCATAGCTGATCCTCCTGCTTCTCCCGGTCCTGGACCTTGTTCAGGTACTCCAGGTAGTACGCGAAGGTCACCCCGGAGTACTCGATCCGGGCGCCGAGAAACGGCTTCTCCTTGCCGGTGGCATAGTCCTCGTAGCCGAGGTTGATGTCGCCCGAGCGGTTCTGCTCGTCCCAGCGGTCGATCTGGAAGCCGGGCGTCAAGGTCAGCCAGCGGGTGACCGGCACGACGAGCTCGGCGCGGGCGGTCAGCAGGGTGCCGGCGTAGTCGTCGTCCCGGGAATCGAGGCTCCGGCCGTCCGTGTCCCGGACCAGCTTGCCCTTCACCGCGAGGCTCCAGCCGGTGCCGAAGGGCAGCGCGTACTGGAGACGCAGCATGGCGATGAGGGTCAAGCGATCCTGGTTCTCGAGGTAGACCGCCCGGGGGTCCCGGCCCCGGTCGAGGGTGTTGGCGTAGTCGTACAGGTCGGTGTCGGTGAACCCCTGGTTGTGCTGGAAATCCGGGTAGATGCTGGCGGTGTCCCGGCCCTGCTGGTTGGTGTTGTAGGTCATCCCCGTCCCCTCCAGATCGACGGCGAACGGCCCGAGCTCCGCCCCCAGCAGCAAGGTCGCGCCGTGCCAGCCGATGCAGCTCTCCACCCAGCGCTCGTCGAAATCGATGAACTCGTTGGCGAGGTTGAGGGTCGGGAGCTGATCGGGGCCGGCGATCCCGTCGGTGAGCAGCACGTCGGCTTCCCGCCTGGCTCCGAAGACCGTGCTGAACTCGGAGCCGATGTTGAAGTACTCGACCTTCAGGCCGACGCCCGTGCCCCCGAGGTCCTCGAGCTCGAGCCGGGCCCGCAGGGCGAGATCGGCCGTACTGCCGCCCGTGTCCTTGTACAGCACGGGGAAGATCCCGGCGTTGTTGGCGACGCCGTTGGCGGCCACGTCCTCGCCCAGCCGGGTGAGAGAGTGCGCGACGAGCAGCTCGGGGATCAGCCAATCGCTCACCAGTCCCTTCACTTCGAGGGTGCTGACGAGGTTGCGGTACCTGGGGATCAGTGCGACGGCGTGATCTTTGTCACAACCCGGCACCGGATTCCCGAGCTCGTCCGCGCACGCGCCGAGCAGGCTACCGGTGGCGTCGGGATCCGCCCGGTCGATCTCGAGATCGTCGGTGAAGGTGTTGACCAGGGTGAAGGACCAATCGGTGTTCGGGGCGTAGCCGACCTTCAGCCCGTAGGCGAAATCCCGGGTGATGAGGGGGGTGTCGATCGCGAGGTCGTCGAACCCCGTGGACCAGCCCGGGCCCACGAACAGCTTGGGCAGGGCGATGAGGGCGGCGTGGTAGGTCAGGGGCGCGTCTTCGCCCGCCGCCCCCTCGAGGAAGACGCCCGCGGCGTTGTCCCGGTCGATGTAGCGGATCTTGCCGATGGTCCAGGGGTTGAACATGCTCAGGTCCGAGGCACCGATGGTGACCCAGCGCAGCAGGTCGCTCTCGGTGCCGAGCCGCAGGAAGACGCCACGCAGCTTCATGTACTGGGCGTGATCCATGCCGAGCGTCTCGCCGCTGAGGGCCGCCTTGTCGGAGGCGTTGCCGTTCTCCCACCAGTCCTGCCAGACCGAGCCGAAGCGGCTCTGGATCCGCATCCCCGTGCTGACCCGCGGCCCGAGGCGGCCGGTCACCGTCAGCTCGCCCTCGGTGCCGATCCCGTTGGATCCGGAGAAGTTGTCCCCCTGGGGGTGGGGGTTGCCGAGGGTGAGCACACCCTGAGAGTCGTTGTTCTGGAGGAGGAACTTGGTGTAGATCCTGGCACTGAGATCGAAGTTGGCCAGGTCGGCGCGGGCGTCGGCCCCGCCGATCAAGGTGAGGCTCAGCAGGCCGAGGCCGAGCCATCGCGGGAAGCGCCGAGAACGGATGGACAGCGTGCTGGAGCAGCGCATCGAGCCTCCTGCCGGACCGAGATCGCCCGGGCCCGTCACCGCTCCCCGGGGGAGCGGCACCGGGCCATGATAGCTGGGAGCAGAGCACAGCTCCAGCCCGAGGAGCACGAAGATGCCGGATCGTGACTGGCCCGACTGGGACGACGACGCCGACGAGCCGATCCTCCCCAAGGGGAAGAAGGAGGGGACCGCGGTCTTCTCCGCCGTCGACCTCGACGACGCCCCCCCCGCGCCGAAGGCTACGGCCCGGTCCGGCGCGGGCAAGAAGCCGCCGCGGCTGGACCTCGACGACGAGCCCGCTCCCCCGGGCAAGGCGGCAGGCAAGGGAGAGCTCCCCCCCGACTGGCAGCAAGGCGCCGCCGCGGCGCCCGACGCGGCGGGCGCCCGCGGCCGCCGGCGCCGCAAGGGTCAACCCCTCGCCGAGGAGGCGGACGAAGCCGCGCCCCTCCCGCCGACGGAGGACGACGAGGAGGCCGCGGCCGCGATGCAGGCCGAGGCCGAGGCGAACCTCCTCGCCATGCAGGAGATGCTGGCCGAGGCCGCGCCGGCCTTCCAGCCCATCGACCTCGAGGCGCTGCTGGCCGGCATCGAGGTCTTCTCCCCGACCCAGCTCTTGCTGGAGCTGCCCGACCGGGGCGAGGAGCTGCCCGAGCGCACCCAGAAGCTGGTGCAGGTCCGGCGCCAGGAGGAGCTGCTCGTCGCCGCGGGCCAGGACCCGGAGGAGGCCGCGGCCGAGGGCCGGCAGACCCTGGCCGGGAGCTGGGTCCGGATCCAGCTCGTCCCGCACCAGGTCGCGATGACCGAGCGGATCTGCGGCCGCCCGATCCGGGTGCTGTACTTCCGCGACGCCGGGGACCACATCGATCGCTCGATGCACGTCTACACGCCCGACGAGACGAGCGCCATGGCCGCGGAGGTGGCCCGGCTGGTCGCGTACTACGACGTGATCTGCGAGCAGGAGCAGCAGCAGCTCTACCAGATGGAAGCCGACGCCCGGGTCCAGGCGGCCACCGAGGCGAAGCAGGCCGAGCTCGAGGCGGCGATGCAGGCCATGATGCCCCGCATGGTCATCGACCCCAAGACCGCCAAGAAAAACGCCAAGATGTGGAAGAACGCCCACCCCGAACTCTATGGTTGAACCTCGTCGGCCCCACCCCGGACAGACGGACGTTGACCCTCCGGCGACGAGGGTGCTAGGGTGGGCTACCGACCGTGCACGAGAGCATGGATGGCGGACGGGTGTTCTCGCCCCGCTGGCCCCTCCGGCCTCAGCCAGGACCTGCGGACCAGTGGAAGGAGCCGATGGTGACTGACACCGAGCCCATGGCCAGAGACAACGACCTGATCCTGGAGCAGTTGGAGCAGATCGCTCGCTGGGAGCGATCGGCCGACGCGCCGAGCTTGCTGACCTGCGCCATCGTCCAGGGTGGCGTCCTCGAGCGCGAGGCCTGCGCGGCCTTGCAGCGCCTGGGCGAGAAGGGCAGCGCGGCTTGCCAGCAGGTCGTCCGCGACCCGGCCGCCCCGCCCTTCCATCGCTTCTCGGCCGCCCGGATCCTCGGCGTCACCAGCCAGCAGGCGGCCGCGGGCCGGACTCTGATCGAGCTGCTCGGCAGCCCGGACCTCGCCCTGCGCCGGGGCGCCGCCGAGGGCCTCGCCTACCGCCAGGATCCCCAGGCGGCGGACGCCCTCGTCGCCCTGCTCACCGAGGAGGATGCGCCCCTCAAGCGCGGCGCGTGCTTCGCCTTGCAGCAGCTCGGCGAGAAGCGGGTGACCCCCGCCTTGCTGCCCCTGCTCCACGATCGCAACCCCAACGTCCGGCGGGCCGCGATCCGGTCCATCGCGGCCCTCGACGGACCCAGCCACGCCAGCGAGCTGCTCGAGACGCTCCACGACCGCGACCGGAGCGTCCGGCGGGCCCTCGTCCAGGCCCTGGCCCAACTGCAGCTCCCCGAGGTCGCGGACGCCCTGCTGCACCTCTCCCGGGACGAGGCGGTCGACATCCGCCACGAGGCCATCGGCTCCCTGGGCCGGTTCCTCGACCTCGACCCGCGCATGACCGAGCGGCTGATCGAGGCGCTCGACGACCGCTCCAACCACGTCCGGCGAGCGGCGGTGCAGGTGATCGCCACGCACCGCGTCACCCGGGCGGTCCGGGCCCTGTGCGACCTGGTGCGGGATGCGCCGGAGCGACTGTCCCGCATCGCCGCAGCCCGCGCGCTCGGGGTCATCGGCGACCCGTACGCGGTCGACCGCCTCTCCCAGGCCCTGCTCGTCGAGGACTTCGACCTCCAGGATGCGGCCCAGGAGGCCCTCGGGGCGATCCTCGGCGAGGTCGATCTCGACGCCCTGCGCGCCGAGGCCAACCTCGCGCTCGAGCGGTGGAGCAAGCTCACCCAGCTCGGGGGTGCCGCGGTCCCCGCCCTGGTGCGCGCGGCCCAGTCTCCCGATCACACGGCCCAGGGGACCCGCGTCCGCGCGGCGGCCGCGCAGGCCCTCGGGGTCATCGGCCGCCTGGGCCACCCCGGCGTCGTCGTGCCGCTGCTCGAGCTGCTCGACGAGAAGATCCCGGCCGTCAAGGTGGCCGCGGCCCAGGCCCTGGCCACGGTCGGCGACCGGACCGCCGCCGTCCGGCTGGTCGAGCTGCTCGAGGATCGCAACCCCAGCCTCCGGGAGGCCGGGGTGAAGGCCCTCGGCACCCTGGGGGAGGAGGCGGCCATCCCGCGCGTGCTCCAGATCGCGCAGGACGACCCGGAGCCCGCGCTCCAGCTCGCCGCGGTCGGGGCCCTCGGGGGCATGGGCGCGGCCGCGCTCCCGGCCTTGATCGCGCTGCTCGCGGGAGACCGCCCGACGGCCATCCGCAAGGAGGCCTGCTACAGCCTGGCCGCCCTGGGCACCCCCCTGGCCGTGGATGGGTTGATGGTCGGGCTCGTCGACGCCGACAGCGCGGTGCGCGGGATCGCCCGTCAAGGATTGAAGCGCTACGCCTGGCACCCCATCGGCGAGCGGACCCGCCGGGTGGACGAGGGCTATGCCCGGTGGACCTTCCGCCGGGAGTGGACCGACTCACCCGAGCCGGTGGACCAGGTGGAGCTGCTCGGCCAGGCCCTCGACGACCCCGCCGCCTTGCGACGCCGCCTGGCCGCCGAAGCCCTCGGGGACATGGGTGACCGCCGGAGCGTCCCGCCGTTGACGGCCAAGCTCGGGGATCCGGACGTCGACGTGGCCATCGTCGCGGCCGAGGCCCTCGTGGCCCTGGGCGAGCAGCCCGGCCCCGGCCCCGAATGGCTCCCCTACCGGGCCGCCCGGCTCGAGGAGCCCGCGATCGTCGAGGCAGGCGCCCGGGCCTTCCCCGCGCTCCTGTCCGAGCTGGCCAGCCCCTCCCCGGACATCCGGGAGCGAGTGGTGGCCCTGCTGGCGCACACCGACCACCCGGACCGCATCGCCGCGCTCTTCGTCGCCCTGCACGACCTCTACCCCGAGGTCGTCGAGGCCGCGAGCCAGCTCCTGACCCGCCTGGGCCGGGACGCGATCCACGACGACTTCGCCAAGTTCGCGGATGCGGAAGAGCAGCGCGCGCAGCTTGCGCAGCTCGCCCCCCTGCTCGTCGACGAGCGGCCGGGCGTCCGCACCCTGGCCGCGATGGCCCTCTCCGGGATCCGCCACGACGACGCCCTGCCCTTCTGCTACGCCGGGCTGGACGACGCGACGCCGGCCGTCGTGCTGGAGAGCATCCGTGGTCTGGCCGAGCGCCGGCCCGCCGGGATCACCGCCCGGCTGCTCGGGTTCCTCGCCCGGGCCAGCCAGACCGAGGTGCGCGTCGCCTTGCTGCGGGCCTTCGGAACCATCGGCGACCGCGAGGCCGTGGGGCCCCTCTCCTGCTGGCTGCTGTACCCCGACCCGCAACTGCAACAGGAGGCGCGCGGCGCCTTGCAGCAGCTCCTCGGTCCCGACTATCACGAGGAGCGGCAGCTCGCCCAGGGCAAGCTGCTCCAGGAGAAGTGGGAGGAGCTGGTCCAGATCGGCTCGCCCGCGCTCGACGTGCTCGCCGAGGTGCTGCGCAGCCGCGAGCAGTCCGCCTACATGAGCGCCCTGCGCGCCTCCGCGGCCGTGGCCATCGGGCGGATCGGCGGCGAGCAGGCCCGCGCCTTGCTGCTCCCCGAGATCAACGACGGGCAACCCCGGGTGCGCGCCGGGGTCGTCACGGGTCTGGGAGAGCTCGGCGACCCGTCCCTCACGGAGCTCTTGCTCCCCTTCCTCGGCGACCGGGTGCCGCAGGTGCGCGAGGCCGCGGTCCGCTCCCTCGGGAAGCTCCACGCCAGCAGCGTCGCCGAGCTGATCGGACGCCTCTACCAGGACGAGGACGAGGGCGTCCGCGGGGCGACGGTCGAGGTGCTCGGGACCCTCGACCGGCCGGCGATCATGCCCATCGTCGAAATCCTCGAGAACGGCGACTCGCTCGCCAAGCGCAAGGCCGCCCAGGCCCTGGCCCAGATCGGCGACCCGGGGTCCATCCGCTACCTCGAGTTCGCGCTCGGCGACTCGGACTACCACGTCCGCCAGGCCGCCCGGGACGCCATGATCCAGCTCGGCTGGCTGCCCCTCGGCCAGCAGACGCACGCGGTCGACGACAAGCCGGCGCGCTGGTCCTACCGGGCCGAGTGGATCGCGGACGACGACTCCGCCTCCCAGGTCGTGGCCCTGCGCCGGGGCCTCGACAGCGACGACCCGCTCCGCCGGCGGATCGCCGCGGAGGCCCTCGGCATGCTCGGCGACCGGGAGAGCATCCCCGGGATCCGGCAGCTCGCGGCGACCGCCGACGCGGACACCCGGCTCATCGCCAGCCAGGCCCTGGTGACCCTCGGCGAGGTCCCGGAGGTCACCCCCTTCTGGGCCCCCTTCTGGGCCTTCTCCGGCCAGTGGCAGCACTGCGTGACCCTGGGTGAGCCCGCGGTCGAGCCCTTGCTCGCCATGCTCGCGGCCAAGGTCCCCCGGGTACGCGCCGAGGCCGCGGGGGCCCTCGGGGCCATCGGCAGCCCGCAGGCGATCACCGGGCTGACGCGCCTGCTGACCGATCCCACGAGCAAGGTCCGCGAGGTGGCCGCGGCCGCCCTGGCGACCATCGGCGGTCCGGCAGCCGCCGACGCGCTGCTGCAGGCCTACCGCGCCGAGCCCGACCCGTCCGGGCGCCGGGACCTCCTCGAGCTCGCCCTGCAGCTCGGCCCCGAGCTGCTCCAGCCGTTCCTGCACAGCGCGCTGGATGACGAGGCCCCCCTGGTGCGGATGCTCGCCGAGGAGCTGCAGGCCACCCGCCAGCTCCTCTCCTGAGCACGCCCTTGCCCCAGCGTCCCGACCCCGACCGACCGGACCCGTGTCACGGCCCGCTTCCCGGAGCCGTCGCGACCCACAGGAGGCCCAACCTTCATGAGCGCAGCAGCAGCAGCCGTCGCAGATCCCGGCAAGCACCCGCGCGGCCTGTACGTCCTCTTCGGCGTCACGGCCTGGGAGCGGTTCGGCTACTACGGGATGCGGGCGATCCTCACCCTGTACATGGTCAACTACCTCTTCCAGTCGCTCCCCAAGGAGGAGGCGACCGCGAAGGCCGGGACCATCTACGGCTGGTTCACCGGGCTGGTCTACCTCACCCCGGTCATCGGCGGCTACCTCGCCGACCGCTACCTGGGCAAGAAGCTCGCCATCGTGCTCGGGGCTGCGCTCATGGGCCTCGGCTACTTGCTGATGGCCGTGCCGAACCTCATCGCCTTCTACGTCGCCCTGGGGATCGTGATCGTCGGCAACGGCTTCTTCAAGCCGACCACCTCCACCGCGGTCGGCCACCTCTACGTCGGGCGTGAAGGCCTGAAGGACGCCGCCTTCACCATCTTCTACATGGGGATCAACCTGGGCGCGCTCGTCTCACCCATCCTCTGCGGCCTGCTGGCCGAGAAGATCGGCTGGAGCTGGGGGTTCGTCGCGGCAGGCTCCGGGATGATCGTCGCCATCGCGATGTTCTTCGCCGGGCTGAAGCACCTCGGGCCGGCCCTCGCCTCCCCGCAGACCGCCAGCCAGCTCCCCGCGGGTGCGCCGGGCGCGGCGGGGCCGCGCGCTCCGGACGCGCCCCTCACCGTCCAGGAGAAGCAAGAGGTCGCGGTCATCTTCATCCTCGCCTTCTTCGTCATCTTCTTCTGGTCGGTCTTCGAGCAGGCCGGCTCCTCCCTGACGATCTTCGCGGACCGCAGCACGGATCGCACCCTCTGCACCCTCGACTGGGCGGTCTGTCAGTTCGAGGTCCCGGCGAGCTGGTTCCAGTCCCTCAACCCGATCTTCATCGTCCTGCTCGGCGTCCCCTTCGCCCGGCTCTGGGGCTGGCTGGCCAGGCGGGGGCGGAACCCTTCCACCCCCGCGAAGATGGCCCTCGGGCTGCTGCTCGTCTCCCTCGGGTTTCTGATCATGCTGCCGGCCTCCTGGCTCGTGGCCGATGGCAACAAGGTCTCGATGCTGTGGCTGGCCGGGGTCTACCTCACCCACACCTTCGGGGAGCTCTGCCTGTCGCCGGTCGGCCTGTCCATGGTCAGCAAGCTGGCGCCCGCCAAGCTCGCCTCCATGATGATGGGCATCTGGTTCACCTCGAACTTCGTCGCCAACCTCGTCGGCGGCCTCTTCGCCGGGATGTACGACAAGCTCCCCCAGACCACCTTCTTCCTGATCCCGGCCTGCTCTGCCGGCGTCGCGGCCCTCGTGCTGGCCTTCCTGTCGCGCCCGGTCAGCCGCTGGATGCACGGCAAGGCCTGATCCCCCACCCCCGCCGGATCGTGGCAGGGGCACGTCAGCCGTCCGGCAGGTCCTTCACTGCACTGAAATTGTAAGATTTCATCCCGACCAGAAGCGGCCGGTCTCAGACCCCGTCGGTGAAGGCGCGGGAGAAGTCGACGTGCTCGAAGCGGGCGTTGTCGCGCTGCGCGCCGGAGAAGTTCGCCCGGTCCACCTTGGCGTCGGAGAGGTTGGCGTTGCGCAGGTTGGCGTAGCGCAGGTCGGCCCGGCTGAGGTCGGCCGCGAAGAGGATCGCGCCCTCGAGGTCGGCCCCCCGCAGGTCGGCCCCCATGAGGTTGGCCCAGGACAGATCGGCCCCGCGCAGATCGGCCCCGCGCAGATCGGCGATGCGCAGGTGCACCCCGGAGAGGTAGGCCCCGTCGAGGATGGTGCCGATGAGCTTGCAGCGGGCCATGATGGTGGTGTGCAACCCGGTCACGTCGCGCAGATCGGTGGCCGAGAAGTCGCACCCCTCGAGGATGGAGTCGGTGAGGTCCTGCCCCGAGAGGTCGAGGGCCTTCATGTTGCAGTCCCGGAAGTTGCAGCCGGTGATGTCCGCGGTGCCGAAGGTGATCTCGCTGAGGGTACAGCGGGAGAAGGAAGCGCTGTACAGGGACGCCCGGATCATGTTGGCGCCCGTGAAGTCGCAGTTGATCATGTTGACGCGCTTGAGGCTGGCTTCACGGAAGTTGCAGCCGATGAACTTGGCGTCGGAGATGTAGACGCCGTTGAGATCGGCGTGAATGAAGCTGCGACCGGAGAAGTTGCGGGTTCCCAGCGCGTAGGAGTGCATGAAGCAGGTGTCGGGCATCCTACCCTCCCGGCCTAGGCCAGGTTGAACTTCAGGTCGACGTTGCCCAGCTTCACGACGTCCCCGGCCTTGAGGAACTGCTTGCTCACCCGCTTACCGTTGACGTAGGTGCCGTTGGTCGAGCCGAAATCCGCGAGCTCGAACTTCAGGTCGTCGATCTTGATCCCGGCATGCTTCCCGGAGACCGTCGGGTCCTCGATGAGGATGTCGCCTTCGCGGGAGCCGATGGTCGTGATCTCCTCGGCGATGATGTAGATGAAGCCATCCCAGTCACCACCGATCCGCTTCAGCTCGGCCTTGTGGGGCGTTCGCAGGCAGCTCTCGCAGGTCTTGGCCTCGGGCTCGAGGGGCTCACCGCACACCGGACACTCCCGCTCGGGCTCCTCCTCCTCCTCCGGCTCCGCCTTCTTGCGCTTGGCGATGAAGACGATCAGCCCGACGAGCAAGCCGAGCCCGACGAGGACGCCGACGATGATCCCGAGGATCACGTACCAGGGCGTCCCGGCGACCGGCGGGGGCTGGAACTCGAGGGGCGTCGACTCCGCGAGCTGACCCTTGAAGTTGATGTTGATCTGGATGGTGTGCTGCTCTTCGGAGTCCAGATCACTGGTCACGAAGCTGATGATGTACTGCCCGTAGACCGAATCAAGGATCTTGGAGAAATAAGACCCCAGTTGATTGAGCTGATTGGTCTTGATCTCGGTGAAATAGCCCCCCATGTTCTTCTGGAGCAGGGACATGAGCTGGATGCCTTCGTTGGACTCGACCGTGTAGCCGAGGCCGTAGAACTTGACACCGATGGCCTTGGCCTTGGGGGCGAGGTCCTTCTTCAGCCGGTTGGCCAGGGCAGTCCGGTCGGAGAGCCCCTGGTCGAGGCCATCCGCGAGCATGACGATGCCGCGGGTGCGCGGGAAATTCGGGTCCGCCTCGGGGAACTTGTCGAGCGCGGCGATCAGGGCGTCGAGGAAAGCCTCCTTGGGCTTCTCCGGGGCGGGGATGCCGTTGATCGCCGAGATCAGCTCGTCCTTGTCCGCGGTGAAGTCACCGAGGGGGAAGACCTGCTCGTTGTAGTAGATGACCGTGGCCATGTCCTTGGCCCGCATCCCGCGGACGAACTCGATCAGCCCCTTCTTCTGGTCCTCGAAGACGTCGGAGTAGAGCATCGCGTTGTTGACGAGGAGCACGAACGCGCACCGCTCCTCGGACTTCTTGAACTGGGTGATGCCGACCTCGTCCTTGTACGGCTCACCGTCGAGCAGCACGGTCAGATCCCGGGCGTCCAGCTTGGGCACGGGCCTCCCGGCTGCGTCGAGGTAGTCGACGTAGACCCGGAACTCGGGTGCGCGCAGCACGTCGATGTAGTCGATCACGACGCGCGAGGCCGCGGCCTGCGCGCTGGCGCCGGTGCCGAGCACGGCCCCGGCGAGGAGGGCGACCAGCGCCAGACGCAACCCCAGCAATCCCCTGCTCTGCCTCATCGCTCCATCTCTCCCCAGTCTGATTCTGCTCCAGGACGCGGCCCGTGGGAGGCCCTGGACGGGGACGCGGCGCGCGTCGCCCGCACGGTGCTAGAACAACGCCTTGAACTTCAGCTCGGTCCGGCCGAGCCGCACCGTGTCGTTGTCGATGAGCTCGTCCTTGGTGATCCGCTTGTCGTTGAGGTAGGTCCCGTTGGTCGAGTCGAGGTCGATCAACGTGAACGAGCCCTCGTTGGCGTCGTGCCGGATGGTGGCGTGCTTGGCCGAGAGATAGGGGTCGGTCACCACGATGTCGCAGTCTGCGGCCGTCCCCAGCACGTTCTTGCCCGTATGCAGCCGCCAGTCCTGCCCCCGATGGTTGCCGTTGAGCGCGACCACCCAGCCGACCACCTCCAGGGGCTCCTCGATGTCGTCCAGCCGGATCGCCACGGTCTTGTTGGCCGAGCCCACCGCTGCCTTGAACCCTCGAGGCTTCTCTTCGTCCTTGTCCCGCTTCGCCATCGCTGCACTCCCGGCCTTTGCCTTCTTTTCCTTCTCCTTGGCGGGTTTCTCTTCTTCTTCCTCGTCCTCGTCGTCCTCTTCGTCCTCGTCCTTCTTCTTCCCGCCCTTGAGCTTGTTCTTCATGCCCTCCTGGCCCTTCTTGACGCTACCCAGGGCCTTGGAACGGGCCTTCTGGATGGAGGACATCTGCAGATCTTTCTTCTTCTGTCCGAGACGGAAGGTGAACCAATCAGTGAGCACGTTCCCCATGGCTGTACGCTTCCTCGCTGCGGTCGCGCGCCGAGTATCGCATGGCGTCCAGCCGCTGGCAACTCCCCGTCCGCCGCGGCCCCCCCCGCTCCCGACACCGTGGCGGCGGTCGGCGGGACGCGCCGGTTCAGGGCATCAACCGAGCGCCTGGTAGAACCAGAGGTGGAACATGTTGATGTCCCGGTCGGCCGTGATGTTGACCTGTTTGACCTTCACCTCGTCGGCCGTGACGAACTCCCCGGGCACCACCCACGGCCAGTTCCGCCAGCGATACTTGCGGTCCTCGCCCGGACAGGTCGTCCGCCCGATCTTCTTCTCGTTGAGGTAGAGGTCCGCCTCGTACTCGCCGTAGACGTAGTCCATCCGCCGGATGATGGCGAGGTCGCATCCCGGGGTGAGACCCTTCATCTTCCACTCGGCGTAGCCACCCTCGTGCGCGATCCCCCGGTCCTCGACCACGGCCCCGTCCGGGTACTTGAGCTTCTGGGAGGTCCGGTAGCTGTCCCGGGCGTCCCGGATCGCGAACTCGTGGTCCTCCTCGGACTTGCGGTCGAGGATGTCGATCTCGTCGACCAGGGTCCAGGTGACCCCGTCGACGACCATGGTCTTCTCGAAGGGCACGGAGCGGACCTTGACCTCTTCCCAGCCGCCGGACACGTCCAGGGAGAGCTCACCGGCCGGCTTCTTCTCCTTCTTCGGCTCGGCGTCGGGCTTGACCTCGGCCGGCTTGGCGGCGGGTTTCATCTCCTGGGCGAAGAGTCGCCGCAGGGCCTCGCAGGCCTTCTCCTGGTACTGCAGGATGTTGTCGAGGAACTCCAGCGTACGCTTCTTCTCCTCGATGAGCCCCTTGAGGATCTCGATGTTCTTCTTGTAGGCGCCGAAGTCCTTCTTCTGCGAGATCGCCGGGATCTTGGCCTCCACCTCGTTGACGAAGAGCCACTGGTGATCGATGGGGATCTGCAGGATCGAGAAGACGTTGCGCAGGTCGATCTGCTGGGTGTAGACGAGCATCTCCATGCTGTTGGTGGTCAGCATGGTGTCGCCCGCCGAGGTGACCTTCTTCTCGCGGTGCAGCCAGCCGTAGATCTCGGCCATGTCCTGGAAGACCTTGCGCAGCCGCCAGTTGAACAGGGGGTTCATGAACGCGCCCGAGACGCCGGCCCACGGCACGTAGCGCAGGTCGATCTCGTTGGGGGACGGGTTGAGCACGTTCTTGGCGTCGGTGATCTTCCGGGCGCCCTCCTCGAGCAGGACCCGCGCCAGCTCGATCTCGCTCTCGATGTTGGGGTCGACGATCGTCCACTCGAGCTTCGCGGTCTCGAGGATGCGACGATGGCCCTTGTACTCGAGGTTCTCCTTGTACGCGATGAAGTCGGTGAACTGCTCCACGTACTTGGCGACCAGGTAGATCGTCTGGGGGAGCTTGTAGTCGGCCGGGTTGATCGACTTGATCTGGGTCTCCCAGAGGAAGATGTCCTGCCCGGCCCCATCGATCCCGTACCCGGGAGCGATCTCGACGGAGAGGTCCGCCCTGTCTCGAGCCGAGACACGCAGCTCACCGGCGAAGCCCGGGACGATCCCGGGGGCATGGAACATTTGGTTGTGCAGCTTGCGCTTCTCGACGTGATAGCGCTCTGCTTCGTTCCAGTCCTTCTCGGTGGTGAGGAATCCCTTGAAGAAGTTGATCCTCTTGAATCCCTTTTCGGTCTCAGCCATCAGTAATCTCCCATCGAACGAAAGATTTTACGCATCTCCGTTCCGGTAATTTCATGACCAAGACCGATGCCGGCGCGCACGCCGATCATCAGCCCGTCGCGGATCTCACGCTCGATGAGCTCGGCCATGAACCTCAGGAAATAGGTCGTGTTGGCCGGCTTCTCCGACATGATCAGGTCGTGGATCCGGATGACCATGTCGTCCGTGGTGTCCTTGAAGGTCTGGGGGATCTGCACGACGAAGGTGTGGGCCAGGTTCACCGGCGGCAGGATCACCGAGTCCACGCCGATGGTCGAGTGCACCCCGATCCGGAACCCCTTGAAAGGCCAGACGTTCTCGATGATCTCCGGCTCGACGCCGGTGAAGATCCCCAAGAAGACCTTCAATCCCTGGACCGTGCCCCGGATCTGGTACAGCCGGATCGCTTCCTTGATCAGCCGTCGCTTCTTGGCCTCGGGCCAGGAGGGGTCGATGGCGAAGGCGGTCCAGGAGGCGAGCCACTCGAGGAACTCCTCGGGCGCCTCCAGCGGCAGGAAGAACTCGTCGAGTCGATCGAGCTTGTCCTCGATGGACTTGTTGACGTGCTGGAAGATCCAGAGGAACTCCCGCAGGAAGTTGGCGTCGAGGAACCCGCCGCGCTGGTAGATACCGGGCAGGTGCCGGATGTAGGAGCGCCGGCAGACGACGAGCTGCACCGGCGTGTCGCTGTCGACGATGACGGAGCGGGGCGGATCCTGCTGCAAGACGCTGTTCGCCCGCTGGTAGGACTCCGCGAAGCGGACGACCCGGTTCTCCAGCCCGGCGTTGAGCAGCATGATCTCCGCGTTCTCCAGCAGGAGACCGGTCACATCCGGGACGCGGACCTTCTTCTTGACGAGCTCCCTCATGCCCTCACATCCAGCGCAGGTGGTTCGAGCTCAGAGCCCCAGATCCGAGGATCAACCGATGCGCTCTCGTGCCTTCTCTCGGACCTCGACATCCACGAGGTAGACCAGCTCGTCCTCGTTGAGACGAACCGAGTCGATGTGCACCTTGCGGTCCTCGTCGAAGATGTCGATCCGGTCCACGAACTCGACCCCGGCCACCTCTTCGATGACGTGGTAGAGGTCCACCTTGAAGACGTGCTTGCCGAACTCCCACCCCTCGCCGCTCCGACCGCCCAGCAGCGGGTGCAGGTAGCGACGCAGGGCCGTCTCGATGTCGCGCTTGAGCCGGTCCCCCGACGCGGAGGGGTTGCGGATGACCTCGACCTGCAGGCTGACCTCGACGTAGCGGGGCCGTACGACGTTGACGATCGTCGAGACGAGCCGGCGGGTGTCGAGGAACAGCTTGACGCGCCGCAACAGCTCGGAGGTCGGCGTCAGCCGCCGCGCGAGGTCCATGGTCCGCTCGTCGGTCTTCGGGACGATGATGACCTTGACCTCGCCCTCCCGGTCGCGGGCCGCCAGGCAGTGGGCCCGGGCCACGGAGGAGGAGGCCTGCTTGGCCAGCCAGGTGAAATCCTCGGCGGTGACGGCCCGGTTGCGGCTCTTGATCGTGTGCGGGCCCCGGAGCTTCGCCTCGTCCACGGACTCCTGGTCGGACCCGCCGGAGGCCGGGTAGTGGTTGTAGACCCGGTCGATGTAGGCGATGGGATTGGACAGGCTGTTCACCGTCCCGACCGCGACGTTGCCATCGACACCGCCCCCGCTCTGGTAGCGCGGGCTCTTGATGTTGTGGTCGCCCTCGGGGGGGATCTTGCCCTTGCGGCCGTTGCCGAACTGGATCGAGGAGGTCACCGTCTCCTTGACATAGTGGCGGGAGTTCGGCCCCGAGTCGTAGAAGGAATCGACCTGGTGCCAGCGCACCCAGAAGCCCTTGCCGTCCGGGTCCTTCTGGATGGCGTCCTCCCCCTCCTCGAGGCGGATCGTCTCGGCCTCCTCCGCGGTGGGCTCGTCCTTCTCGAGGACGAGCACCTGCTGCCCATCGAGGCACGGCTTGTGATGGAACTCGAAGCTCTGCAAGGCCGTGCCATCGGACTGCCCGAGGATCTCCTCGTGGTGGGTCTCGATGTTGGCCGCCGGCACCGTGTTCAGCACGACGTGGTTGATGCGCGGGAGCTGATCGTAGCCCCCCATCTCCAGGCGGCAGCGGATCCAGTAGAGGTTCTCGCCAAAGCGCTTGGAGGGGCGGTGATCCGTCGGCCCGAGGAACTCGAGGAAGCCGCTCTGGGTGAAGTTGTTCGTGCTGTCGGAGGGGAAGAGGTTCTTCCACTCCCGACCGGCGAAGTACTCCCAGACCACCCGCTGCTCGTTCTGGATCTGCTTCTGCCGCTGAGCGTAGTAGTCCACGAGGTGCTGGCGGAACTCCGCGGAGAGGTCGAGCGCGACCTTCTCGGTGGTGTTGAAGTAGATCAGGATCCGGTCGTTGGGGAACGAGGTGTCGAAGCCGAGGTACAGGCTCGGGCTCTCCTCGCTCACCGCCTCGAAGGCCTGGAAGTGCTTGTACTCGGTCTGGACCCGGTCCGTGACATCCAGGTAGTTGAAATCGTTGAAGACGATCGCCTTCTGGATGAGGTGCTCGTCTTCGACGTACTTCAGGCTGATTTCCCGGAAGGCGGGGGGGCGCAGGGGGTTGGGCTCGCGCCAGATCCAGCGGTCCTCGACCAACTCGTAGGTGCCCCGGGAGCCGAAGTTGCCGGAGGCGATCCGCCCCCGGATCCAGAAGTTCGCGAGCCCGTTGACCTCGCACTGCTGCATGTCCGCGGGACGACGGAAGGAGAACTCCCCGGACTTGGTGAAGGCCAGGGTGGTGTCGTTGAACTGGTGCAGCTCCCAGTCTTTGCGGCCCTTGGGCGTGGCGATGCCGAGCTCGCGCCACTTCTTGCCGTCCCAGTACTCCCAGGCGATCTGCAGATCGTCGGAGGCGTTGGGCGCGTCGATCTGGGTGGGATCGGAGAGCTGCACCTCGACCCGCAACTGGGCCCCCGGCTGGGACAGCAGCTCCTCCGAGGCCAGGTAGAGCGCGTAGTCGAACTTGGGCTCGTTGCCGAAGGGGTAGAAGTTCTTGGTCAGGTCGGGGGTGAGGAAGACCCCGCCCTCCATGTTGGTGAAGACCGCGTCGGGCTGGACGCCCTCGCCGAGCACCTCGATCTTGGTCTTCACCCAGTCGAGGATGGTGTCCTGAGGCTTGCCCGGGACCTCGGTCAGCCGGCCACGGATCCAGAAGCTCTCGATCCCCTCGACCTCGCAGGTCTCCATCTCCGGGGGACCGAAGAAGGCGACCGTGTTGCGA
This sequence comes from Myxococcota bacterium, assembly GCA_034005005.1. Lineage (GTDB taxonomy): Bacteria > Myxococcota_A > JAVEVO01 > JAVEVO01 > JAVEVO01 > JAVEVO01. The sequence continues at coordinate 30,055 of JAVEVO010000031.1, read as the reverse complement.
TCGACCGCGACGGTGGCCAGGGACAGCTCCTTCCAGCGCCGGCCGTTCCAGTACTCCCACTCGAGCAGCCGGGGGAAGTCGCCCTCGGGGCTCTCGGGCGTCTCGAAGCGGACGTAGAGGACCGCGTTCTCGTTGAGCGCGGCGAAGCGCTCGTCACCGAGGTAGATCGCCCGCTCGATGGATTTCGCCCCCATGAAGATCTCGAAGCCTTCACGGCGGGTGCCCTCCACGAAGGGCGTGTTGTCGGAGTACACGTCGTGGAACTGGCTGAAACACTTCACCAACTGGGTCGGGATGACGACCAGCGGCCGGGTGGTCTCGAACACCACCGGCGAGTCCCCGCCCGTGGTCTGCACCCGGGTCCCCTCCGGGACGTGGGCCAGGGGCGCGCCCTTGGAGAGGGCGAAGGTCAAGAAGGTCCGCGCCGGCTGGGGTGGCTGGAGGGTCACGCCCATCAGGTCGAGGAACGCGAGGAAGTTCTTGTCGGTGACCTTGTTGAGCCGGTAGATGACCATCTCGGTCATCCAGCCGAACAGCTCGATCAAGGTGATGCCCGGGTCCGAGGGGTTGTGGTTGGTCCACTCCGGGCAGTACTGGGGGATCAGCCGGATACATTCGGCGACGATGTCCGCATGGGTCCGGTCGTCGAGGTTGGGGCTCGGGATCATAGATCTTGTTCCCTACGCAGGTAGAAGGGATAAACCAGGTTGAACAGGTTGTTCTCGGCAACCACCCGATAGTGGATGTCGAGCAGCAGCTTGTTGTCCTCGAGAGCGTCGAAGTAGGCGTGCACCTCGATGCCGTCGATGCGGGGCTCCCAGCGCTTCAGGGCCTGGTCGACCGCGGCCACCGCCTTGGAGGCGGTCTCGTCGTTGTTGGGCTCGAAGACGAGATCGTGGATCGCACAGCCGAAGTTGCTGCGGTAGACCCGCTCCCCGGGGGCCGTCCCGAGGATGATCTCGATGGCTTCCTCGACGCTGCGCTCGTTGTCGCTGGTCCCGATCCCGCCCGCGCCGTTGACGCTCACGGGGAACTTCCAGCCTTTCCCGAGAAAATTCCGCTTGGCCATGATTCGACTCGGAATCCCCGTAGCTCGCCCCGCAGAGCGGAGAGATGCGCCTCAAGCGAGGCCCGAGCCTAACACGACCGCGACAGGGCGGACAAGCGAAAAGAACGCGTCGGGAGGAGCCGGCAAGGGGGGGAAGAGCGGGGGGACGCGACGCCCGGACGAGGCCGTCAGCGAAGCTGACCCTCGATCCAGCGACCGCAGGAGGTGCACTTCACCGAGATGAAGTACTCGTCGGCCTCGGCGACGATGGTCGTGTCCTCGCAGAAGGGACAGCGGTGGCCGGAGACCCGCCCGGCGATCACCTCGTCGAGGATGTCCTGCCACATGGAGAGCTGCTCGTTGTCTTCGAGATCGAGATCGGACACGGTGACCCCCTGCCGGCTACTCGGGCGTGACGCCGGACCGACGCACCGTCAGGTAGCAGACGTAGCCGAAATCAGGCAGCTTCGGCTCGATGCGCAGCACGTGCCGGGCCCGGATGATGTAGTAGTCGCCCTCGAAGCGCTTCCCGACCTTGGCCAGCTTGACGACCTTCCCGGCCTGGGCCGCGGCGTCGCCCTCGCCCTCGATCTCGGCGACGATGAGGTTCAGGCCGAGGTCCTGGATCAGGCCCTTGGCCTCGGCGGTGGCGTCGTCGGGGCTGTAGTAGACCCGGTCGTGCAGGTAGAGCTGGGCCGCGCCCTTCTCGAACTTCTTGGCGACGTCGCCCGCGCTCGCCGAGCCGCCCATCTTCTTGACGTCGGTGGTGCTGGCCTCGCCGAACAGGCTCTTCTTCTGCTTGGGGTCCCAGCCCGCGACCTTGACCTTGGAGATGGTGTTGGCGGTGTTCATGCGGGCTCGGAAGCGCTTCATGTTCTCGCCCCAGGTGAAGGTCACCGCGGGGCCCTGGTCCACCTTGGGCTTGCGAAACATGAGGTTCTTCTGGACGTCGCAGCCGACCTCGTAGCCGACCCGCTCCCCGAGCTCCCGCAAGAACTCGAGGTCCGTGAGGTTGGCCTGGTAGATGAAGGGCTGGGTGATCTTGGTGTCCTCGATGCCCCCGGTGCCCATCCCGTTGCGGCCCGCGATCTCGGAGGCGACGTCGGAGATCTTCTTGTCGAGCCAGCCCTGGGTCTTGCGGCCGCGGCTGGCCGTGTGCAAGGCGTTGATCCCACGCACGATCAGCGTCGTCGGGCTCTTGCCGTAGAACTGCGGCTCCCAGCCGTGGACGGTGCCGTCGAACAGGGGGGTGGGCGTCTCCGAGGAGCCGCCGCCGAAACCCAGATCGACCTTGAACGGCTTGGTCGGCGCGATGTCGGCCTTGTCGATCCACTCGAGGTCATGGGTGTTCAGCTTGGCGTAGGCCATGGACGGCCCGTCGGCGAGCTGATCCACCACGACCTCGATGATGTCGAAGTAGTTGGTCTGATCGACCTTGGTCGAGCCGATGGTGAGATTGACTGCGGGGACTGCGCTCTTGGTCGAAGTTGTGCCCATTCTGTCCTCTTCCTGCCCCCGGACCGCGATCCGGAAACGTCAGGGCCCGGGCTGTCACCATCGCCTCGACCCGGGCGGGCCCGGCTGCCGAACGCGGCAGCCGCGGCTCGACGATTCGACGAGCGACGGCCGGAGCGACTACTTGCCGTGCCGCGTCAGGATCGGCGGAACGAACAGCTTCATCCCGGGGACCAGGTCCATCGGGTTGTCGATGCCGTTGGCGTCGGCGATCCGGCGCCACTCGCTCGCGTCGTCGTATTCCTTCTCGGCGATCGCGTGCAAGGTCTCCCCGCGGCGCAGGGTGTGCAGCTTGTCCCAGTCGGGGGACTGCTTCTTCTGCGTGTTGTCGCCACGCTTGGGCGTGCCGGTGCTCATCTGCACGTCGACCTTGGCCCGCACTGGCGTTCCATTGGGGAGGAACATGGTGTAGTCGACCTTCACCGAGAGGATCACCCCCTCGATGATCACCGAGCCCCAGGAGAACTTGCACTTGGGGGGCCGGTGCAGGCCGCTGTCCATGGAGGCCATCGCGAGCAAGGACTCGCAGTCGCCCTGGACCGACTTCTTTTCCTCGTACCCGTCCATGAACAAGGAGAAGGAGAGCTGCTTCCCCTTACCGGACGTCCACTGGAAGATCGGGTCGTCCTGGGTCTGGACGGCCTGCTCGCTCCAGTTGGCGTTCTTGGAGATGTTGTAGGTCTCCGGGTTGAACCAGGCCGTCACCGAGCCGGCTCCACCCTCGACTGCCGCGACGGTCGCCTTCGTGAGCTCGCCTCCAGACATTACAGGCCCCTCCGCTGCTTTTCGATGTCCATCAGTTCCCAGATCCTCTCGTAGAGCTTATCGACGAGCTCGGCGATCCGGTCGGGGTCGTACTCGGACCCCTTGTCGCCGAGGCTGACCGGCTTCTTGTGCGCGCTGCTGGCCTGCTTGCCCCGGGAGAAGAGGGGCGAGGCCTGCTCCATGACCTTGAACATGATCGGGCGGATCAAGGTCATCTCGAGATCCCGGGTGCTGCCACCGGGCACCCCGCTGCCCCCGCCCGCGCTGGTGCTGGCCTCCAGCCGCAGGGCCCGCAGCAGGCCGGCGGCGTCCTTGCTCGGGCTGGCCGACGGCCGCGGCCGTGGTCGCGGCTGACGGGGCAACGGCGGCGGCATGGGGGGCAGCGGCGACTGCGCGCGCAGGTCCGGCTCCTCCTTGCCCTCGCCCGGCCCCCGGGGGGTGATGTAGGGCGAGCGGCCGGGGAAGGCGGCCTCCCAGGCGTCCATGGCTTCCATCAGGGCGAAGTCGACGTCGAGCTTGAAGCCGTGGGAGGCCTCGCTCCCGCCGGGCTCGGGGATCGCATTCTTGGGCAAGCCGTCGGCCGCGGCCAGACCCCAGCTACTCCCGGTGGGCACGAAGGCCCGGTCCTCGAGCAACCGCCCGCCCTGCTCGCGGCGGTCGAGGATGCGCTGACCGAGCTGGTCGCGCCGCGCGAGGGGCCCGAGCAGCCGGGGATCGTCGAAGTAGCGATGCCGCGCCTCGCCCGTCGGGCTCGCACCGGCGGCCCCCCCGCCGAGCGCGAGGAGCTCGCTGGTCCCGGCCGCATCCGCGAACGCCCGGGAGATGCGCGTCCGGTAGCCCGCGAGCTCCCCCTCGGGCAGCAGCTCGCCGAGGGACTCGAGCAAACCCCGGAACTCCAGCCCGACGCGTGGCGTTGCGGCCTCGCCGGCCCGCGGCATGGTGATCAGGGTCGGCTGGTGGGCGAGCCGGCCGAGGAGGCGGCCGAGCTGCTCCGTAGCGCCCGGCCGGAGCAAGGCGAGGCCGGCCTGGGCCGAGCCGAGCTGGCTCGCGGCGAGGGCCGAGACCCGAGAGGAGAGGCCGAGCTGGCCGAGGACCTGCCGCACCAGGGAGCCGTCCCCCGCCCCCGGGGGAGCGGGGACGGCCGACCCCGCCGCCGGGGCGGTGGGGTGCCCAGACCCCACGAGGCTCGGGGGAGTCGCGTCCGACACCTCGCGTCCGGGAGTGGCGAAGGCGAAGCCGCCGGTCCAGGCACGCGCCAGGCGCAGCTCGCTCGCGGCCGACGGGAGGTGCAGCATCTGGCTGGCACGGGCGGACCAGTCGACGCCCTCGGCGACCAGCGTCGGCAGCAGGAGGCCCTCCCCCGGCGGAGGGGAGCGCCGCGGCGCACCGGCGGGCCCGGCGTCCGGGAGACCCAGCGGGGCGCGAGCGACAGCCGGCGACGCCCCGGTGGCCAGCGCCGGGAGCCACGACGACCGGCGCGCGGGCCCCTGGGGGTCCCCCGAAAGCCGCATCGTGGCGGCGGTCGGCTCGGCGGAGGGTTGGTCCAGCAGCGGTCGGAGCCGCTGGACGAGCCGCTCCCGCCGGGCGGCGGCCGCGCGCGCGGCCTGCAGCAGGGTGGGTGGGGAGGTGATCGTCGGGTCTACCCCGGGCTCGACCGGAGCCGCCCCGGGAACCGGGAGCGCCGCGGGGACCGGCCCGAGCGCGGGCTCGTCGGTCCCCACTCGCTGGACCAGGGACCGGTCTGCGCCAGCCTCGGCGAGCCGTGCCGAGGGCCGGGACAGGCCACGCACGTCCTCGGGGAGAGCCAGGTTCAGCGCGAGCCGCGTCGGCAAGGCGAAGGGATCTCGGGGTCCGAGGGACTCCAGGCCCGGGACCAGCCCCGGCCCGTGAAGTCGGGAGAGGACGAGCTCGCCCAGCCCGGCCGCGAGGAGCCGGCCCGGCGCCGCCGAGAGGGTGGCGGCCCGGCGCTCGAGCTCGGCGGGGACGAGCTCGGCGAGGAGCGCGGGGAGCCCGCGCCGCGGGTCCGTGGCCTCGGGAGCACCTCCGGGGGCCAGCGCCGGACCGCGCAGGTCCAGCAGCCCCACCCCGTGGAGGTTCTCGAACTGCAGGGGGAACCGCTCCCCGACGAGGCGCGGCGCGAAGCCCCCGCCCCCGCCCATCCGCCGCGGCAGGGTGCGCACCGTCGCGGGCGAGGCCGCCGCGGATCCCCGGAGGGACGGACGGGCCATGGCGGCCGAGACGGTGGACGGCGCCCCCCCCGGGACGACCAGCCGGGCCCGCTCCCCGGCCGTGCGCAGCAACCGGGCGGGCTGGTCGGCGGCCTCCCGGGACGCGGGGGCGCGGCCCACGGCCCGAAGTCCGACGGCCGCGGTTGCCGCAGGCGCCGGACGGGCGGTAGCGAGCTCGGGCCGGAACGCCCCGAAGGGGCCCGCCAGGCTCTCCTCGGGCATGAGCAGCACCTGCCAGCGCGGCAGATCGTCGGCCGAAGGATAGCCCGGGATCGGCTCCCCACCGAGGCGGGGGACGTAGGGCACGATGCCCGGCTCGAAGACCGGGAAGTCGAGCAACGTCCCGAGGCGCGGGTCGTCGCTCAGCAGCCGGCCGAGGAGCCGCTCCACGAGGGGGGGCTCCTGGCCGAGGGTGGCCGCGGAGTCGTGGCGCTCGATGAGCTGACCGGCGAACCGATCGACCCGCGCCGCGAGCTGCTCACCCTGCTGGTCGAGGGCGGCCGAGCGATCGACGATATCGATGGCCCGGGGCTCCATCGGCAGCCTCCCGTCTAGAGTCGAGCCGGGATCGTGAACGTCCATCGAAGCTCCCGATCCAGAGGTGGATCCACTTCAGGCCGCAGAGATCGCAACCTCTGCCGCCGACTAGCTGAGCCCCTCGTGCGCCAGCTCGAGGGTCTCGATCAAGGCCGCCGAGGAGCCCGTGTCGAAGCTGCCGCCCTCCCACTTGGTGGGCCAGGCGCGCACGAAGTTCCAGGTCTGCTTGGGGGGCTCGGACCCGTCCTCGGCGTACAGCTCGATGCTGCCATTCTTGCGGCCGGCCGCGGGGTCGTTGATGGTGGCCGAGATCCAGCTAAAGAAGGTCCGGCTGGTGGTGACCCCCCGCTTCAGCACGATGTTGCTGTAGGTGGTCTTGCCCTTGAGCTGGTGGACGTAGGTGTTCTCCCCGCCCTCCGGCTGCGAGACCACCTCGACCGTAGCAGAGAGCCCCGAGACCGACTGGAAGTGGGCCTCGATCCCATCGATGACCACCTTGAACCGGAAGCTGGCGAACGGGTCGGCCGGGTTGCGGTTGGGGTTCGACTTTGGTGGCGCCATGCTGTCTCTCCTCGCTCAGTTCAGCCCTCGGTGCTCTCGGCCCCCTGGTCCTCCAGGGTCTGCTTGATCCGGAAGACCAGGAACTCGGCCGGTCTCACGGGGGCGACCCCGATCTCGATGACCAGCATCCCCGCGTCTCGGATCTCGGGCGGATTGGTCTCCTCGTCGCACTTCACGTAGTAGGCCTTCTCCGCACTGTCTCCCCTAAGATAGCCTTTTCGGTGGAGGCGATCCAGAAACTCACTTATGTTCAGTGTGACCGCGTTCCACAAGGACGGCGCGTTCGGCTCGAACACCGCCCAGTGGGTTCCTTCCTGCAGGACGCGTGCCATCATCGTGAAGATGCGGCGGACGTTGATGTAGCGCCACTGGTTGTTGCTCGCCAGGGTCCGCGCACCCCACACCCGGATCCCCCGGTTGGGGAAGAAGCGGATGCAGTTGATCCCCTCGGCGTTGAGGTGGCCGAGGTGCGCGTCGTTGAGCAGCACGTCGAGGTCGATGGCGCCCTCGAGCACGACGTTGGCCGGCGGATTGTGCACCCCGACCTTGTCGCACTTGGCGACCACCCCGGCGACGAACCCGGACGGCGGGATGACGATCTGCTTGCCTTTGCTCTCGATCTTGATCCAGGGGTAGTACAGGGCGCCGAAGGAGGAGTCGAACTGCAGCCGCCACTGCAGGGCCTGCTCGTAGTTGAAGTTCGGCGGCATGTCGAGGAGCGCGAAGCGGGTGCGCCAGCGCTCGGCGTTGACCATCAACGCCTCCTGGACCGCCTCGACGTCCCGCAGGGAGCGGAACTTCGACGAGGTCTGCGAGGCGAACATGAGGTCGGGGGCGAGCAGCAGGTCGATGTCCTCCACCTCGTCGAGGACTCCGAGACCGCGCCGCTCGTTGGGCCCGGCGTTGAAGCCGATGAAGTCCTCGGGCGCGATGTTGGCGATGCCGTCCATGCCGCCGCTGAGCTTGGTCGGGGGCAGGGCGGAGGGCAGCGACCAGGGCAGGGGGCTGCTGGATTCGAAGTCCTCGGCCCGGATCAGCAGGGAGTGCTGGTTGACCACCCGCTCGAAATGCCGCTCGGAGAGGGGCGAGAAGGAGAGCGCGTTGAACACCTCCTTCATCTCGGAGTTGCTGGCCCGGATCTCGAACTCCAGGGGCTCCAGGTAGGTCGGCGCCGCCGCCCGGAACTTGCGCGTCACCGCGTCCTCGGGGGACCACTCCAGGGTCTTGGCCTGCACCCGGCTGAGCACGACGCAGGCCTCCGCCTCGCCGTCGTAGATCCGCACGATGCTGCCCCGGTCGAACCCGCGTGAGGACTTGACGACGCAGCTATGATCCCCGGGGTTCAGGTCCGCGGTGAGGAAGGTCTGCACCGAGGGGGGCGGCAGGACGACCTCGACGGTGATGTCGTTGCCCCAGGTGCCCTCGTTGCGGGCCGTGATGCCGACCGTGTCCAGACCCTTGCGGTCCTTCACCAGGGTGCCGGCGGTCGTCGCCCGCTCCTGGCTCCCGCGGCCTTCGGTCCGGGCGATGCGGACGATCACGCATTCTTTGCCGCCGTTGTCGAAGAATGCCTTTACAGAATCATACGTATATCCCCCAGGAACACGATCTCCGAAGATCGTACAGAAACTCCGGAAGGAATTGATCCTGACGGGCTGATTCAACGGCCCACGCACCGTGATCGCGATGAATGCTGGAATCCCCGTCTGTGAAATGTTGAGCGAAAAGTCACGATGCTCTTCTCGCTCGATATATACGCCTGGAGGTCGCATCTGCATGGCTTCTTCGACTCCCGAACACGTGCTGCCAGGATCGCGCCCGGCCTCCTGGTTTCATCCTGGACCATCAACAGAAAAGCCCGGAACTTACGTCCCGGGCTTTCCCGAACGAATCATCAGCGGCGCGAAGAGTTGATCTCCTTGTTGATCGCTGAGATCTCCCGGATCCAGATTTGCCGCTCTTTGTGCTCCATCTCCAAAACGTCGTCGAGCGACCAGTGGAAATGGTACGCGATATAAGCTACCTCCTGGTAGAGCTTGTCCAGGGGGTAGCTTATGACCCCCCCGAGAAGGCGGTCCCCATATCCACCTCGAAGTTGTGCTTACAGGATGGACAGGTGACCTTGATCATCGAGGTGCCGTCCTCGTTGATCTTCCGGTAAAATTCCTGCAAGTAGGCGAGATCCGACGAGAACAGCCCCTCGATCACCGCCGGGTTGATCATCTTCAAGGTGCCGAGCTTGGTGATCACCCGGGACAGCAGGATGATCACGAGGTAGGCCCGGTTGTTCTGCACCCGGTAGTCCTGCAGCGGGATGATCTCGTCCTTGGCGTTGGCCAGGCGCATGACGCCTTCCCGGTGGAGGACGCCGTCCTGGTCGATGAAGCCCTTGGGGAGGACGAACTCGAATTCGGTCTTGAAAGCCATCGGTTCCTCTACGGCTCAGCGGACCGCCCCCGAGGGAGGTCCGGCGAGAAACTCCCCTCCTCCCTGCCCTCGTGGACAGGGAGGAGGGGAGAAGGAGAACGCCGGTAGCTGAGACGGCTACTCGGAGATGTCGCCGCCGGCCGCCATCTGGCCGATGCGGAAGATCACGAACTCGGCCGGCTTCACGGGGCACATGCCGATCTCGCAGATCATCTGGCCCGCGTCGATCACCTCCGGCGGGTTGGTCTCGGCGTCGCACTTCACGAAGAAGCTCTGCTCGGGGGTCTCACCGAACAGGGCTCCGGAGCGCCACACCCGCATCAGGAAGGCGGTGATGTCGCGGGTGACGCGCTTCCAGAGCTTCTGGTCGTTGGGCTCGAACACGACCCACTGGGTGCCGCGCTCGATGGACTCCTCGACCATGTTGAAGAGCCGCCGCACGTTGATGTACCGCCAGGAGGCGTCGGACGAGATGGTCCGGGCGCCCCAGACGCGGATGCCGCGGTTCTTGAAGGTGCGGATGCAGTTGATCCCCTTGGGGTTGAGGATGTCCTGCTCGCCCTTGGTGATGTTGTAGCGCAGGCCGAGCGCGCCCCGCACGATCTCGTTGGCCGGGGCCTTGTGCACGCCACGCTCACTATCGCTGCGGGCGTAGATGCCGCACATGTAGCCGGAGGGCGGCTGGTAGATGTTGCCCTTCAGGGGATCGTAGACCTCGATCCAGGGGAAGTAGTAGGCGCCGTACTTCGAGTCCCGGGGCTTGGGGATCTTGTCCACGCCGCCCTTCTCGATGACCTCGGGGGCATCCAGGACGGCGAAGCGGTAGCGCATGTTCTCGCAGTGGGAGAGCACGGCGTCCTGGATCGCGGGATCCGTCTGGCCGGGGGTGGAGACGATGTTGATCTCGTCCACCTCTTCGAAGGCCTTCAGGCCGGTCCGGGTGCCGGGGCCGTTGTCGGAGCCGATGTACAGGGCGGCCTTGCTGGCGAACTTGGGCTTGTCCTTGTCCTTGCTCTTGGACATCTCCTCCCAGTTGCCGACGTTGAGCACGAAGCAGCGGCCGCCGCCGTTGTTGAAGAAGCCGTAGACCGCGTGGGCGAGGTACTCGCTGTTGGCGAAGTCGCCGAAGGTCTTGGTGTACTGGCTCCAGTTGGTGCACAGCACGGGCTCATTGACGGGCCCCACGTTGCACTCGCCGAGGAATCCCACGGTGCTGGTCCCAACCGTCTCGATCGGCTTGGTCCCACGGTCCACTTCTTCGATGTAGACACCAGGTGAAAGGTAAGAAGTAGCCATTGCTCTTTCTCCTCCTTAGGATCCTGACAAGTTGCTGGTTACCCTGGTCATCCGTACACTCATGGACAACCTCCGCACGGCCTGCCATCACTAGATGGCCGACAGCACGGGTCTAGTTCTGCTAACGAGTCTGCCCGAGTCCGATTTCCCTCCTGTCAACCTTCTTGATGTACGACGACTTCCGTTCGGATTCGAGGAAAATCGGCACCCAGTAGAAAGCCGTCGGCCGAATGTGCTCACCAATGCCACGCCACAGGGCGTTCACTTCGTCGAAGGTCGTGTCATGCCGGAGCATCAACGCGAAATTGTCGCCTTCTCGCCAAGAGTTGCCCTTCATGAGGGCCCCGTCCAGCCGTGGCTGCTCGAGAAAGACCTTCATCGCGTACCCCAGGAGGATGTGCTCTTCCTGAGGGGTCTCCGCAAACGACGAAAGCGAGAAGTGCAGGTGCAGGGGCAGCGGCGCATCCTGATAGTACTCGACGATGTTCCCCTGCGCGTCGGTCTCGGAGACCAGGCTCTCTTCTCGCTCCCTGTAGCGTTCATCGCTGTTCAAGTTGTACAGGTAAAGTGACACACCTGGCAACTTCTTGATCTTCTCGGTCGTCGGAATGTCGGTATAGAAGTGAACGGACTTGAACCCGGCGTCTTCGAACCGCTTCTTGAGGAGCTCCTTCAGAGTCTCCTCGACATCCCGGATGACTTCGTACTGGTTCATGCCGCTCGCCGATCAATCCTCAGCCGGCGGTCCACCCCCGGGCCGGACCGCGCTGACCGTTGCTGCCCCCGGGGGGCGGGCACGGACCGCTCTCCCTCGGAGGGAAGAGCGGAGCCCGCCCTCGACGCCCTGGAAGGCTCGGACGGTGCTCCACGCCTCTCCCCGCTCGCTGTTCCATGAGGGAGCCAAGCGTGAGTAACACACCCCCGAAACAAGAGTCAACGCAAAAACGAGCGCCCCCGAGGTCCCGGAATTTGTCCTTTGATCTCGATGGGTTGGATCCCAGCCCTGGCCACTCGGCGGACCCGCCGGATCCCCCGGGCCGCCGACGATCCGGCGTGAATCGCCGCGAACTCTACTGCCGTGCGGCCCTGGCGCCGATCGCCCCACCACCGGGGTGACGACCGTCAAGCCGCGGGGCCTGGCGCCATCTGGTGGATCGTCCGGGTACGGGTCGCGCCCATGGCCCACCGGGAGCGGCGCGAGGCCCGGGGACCCGGTCGGGAGGTGCGGATCGTGGGCGATGAGCGGACCATGGTCGTCTTGCCGAGCGACCGGCTCACACCGAGCAGTCCGCCAGTTGACTCCGTCGACCGGGGCATGGTAGGTGGAGGTTCGACCGAGTTCGCTTCGTGGCTCCACCATTTGGAGAGAACTCAGGAGCAGGAAGGGATTCCCACCCGCTCCCGCCCAGGCGTAGGGAGAAGATTGATGGCGATCGACCGTCCCCGGAACTCACTGCTGGCCCTTGCCTTCCCCGCGCTCCTGCTGGGCGCCGGCTGCGGCGGCGGGCAGAAGGACCCCGACGCGACCCGCGGCGGAGCCAAGCCCATCGCCACCGTCGGCGTGGAGACGGACAAGATCGACGCGGACAAGGGCGACAACCTGGACTACAAGCTGATCCAGGTGCCCGATCGCGGGCTGCTGACGATCAACATCCACTGGGACCGCCCCCGGATCTCCGGCCGGGTCCAGCTCATGGACAAGTTCGGCATGGTCCTCGAGACCAAGGAACGCAACCAGAACACCGCGACCGACACCATCAGCCGCCCCGTCCGGGCCAACGAGACCTACTTCATCGAGATCATGGCCGAGGAGGGCGCGAGCGTCTACTCCATCGCCACCACGTTCTCGGGCGCCACGGGCGGGATGGACGACGAGGTCGACCCGGTCCCCTACTGCATCGAGCTGATGGAGGGGGGCGGCAAGTCCGGCGGCGGCGGCAAGTCCGGCGGCGAGGGCGAAGGCGAAGGTGGTGGTGGCGGGGGCGGGGGCGCGGCTCCTGCCGCGGCGCCCATGGCAGCCCCCATGCCTCCGGGGATGATGGCCCCCATGCCCCCGGGGATGATGCCCCCCGGGATGGCGCCCATGGCCCCGCCCATGGCCCCGCCCATGGCCCCCGCGGCCGGACCCGAGATGGGCGGCGCGGACGACGGCGGCCCGCCGGAGCCGCCGGGACCGAAGCGGCCCCTGCAGGGCGTGATCCTGCGCATCGCCGAGGCGAGCGGCGGGACCGAGGTGACCATCGACAAGGGCAAGGGCGACGGGGTGCGGACCGGCGTGCGTGGCGACATCATGGACCCCCGCGGGCGCCCGCTCGCCGGCGGCCGGGTCGTGGTGACCAAGATCTTCGAGCGCTCCTGCAAGGCCGAGGTGGGAGGCCTGTCGGCCGATGCGATCCCCGACTCGGCCAACGTGGTGCTCATGGTCCCGCAGTGAGCAGCCCCTGAGCCTGCTGGGCTCGGTCATCGATACGGGTTCGGAACGAGGGAGGTGTAGAAGTGCTGACGAGACATCAAATGGGGCGAAGCATCCTGGTGCTCCTGATGGGGGCGCTGCTGGCGGCAAGCGGCTGCACGGTCGAGAAGAAGGGGATCGACACGGCATCCGGAGGCGACCACAAGCGCGACCTGGCCAAGAAGCTTCCCCTGGACCGGACCGTGACCGACTCGGTGAGCGCGCCCAAGGGCGACCACACCGACTGGAAGTACGTCGAGGTCCCGGCCGAGGGTACCCTCACCCTGACGGTCTCCGTCGACAACCCGGACGTCGCGGGCAACGCGATCGTCTATGACGAGCTCGGCGAGCCCATCGACCGCAAGATCATCAACGCGAAGGAGCACAACTACGAGATGCAGCTCCCGGTCGACAAGGGCAAAAAGTACTACGTCCGGGTCGCGGTGACGCAGTACGAGACGGTCTACTCGGTCGGCAACAAGTTCGAGAAGAAGCAGCAGGCCGCGGTCATCGCCATCACCACGCCGCCGCCGGAAGAGCCCAAGGTCGTCTACCGCCGCCCCAAGCCGTCGCCGTCCGCGCCCGCGGCCGAGCCCGAGCCCGAGGAGGATCCGACGAAGATCGTCGTCACCTCGACGATCATCAACGTCGTCCCGTGGAAGGAGGGCAAGGCGAGCCGGATCACCTTCAAGCAAGGCTCCGACCAGGGGATCAAGCGGGGCGCGTCCGTGGCCATCTCCTCGGGCGGCACCTGCGTCGTCAAGGAGGTCTTCGCGGGCACCTCGGTCTGCTTCGTCGACAAGCCGACCACCGAGTTCAAGGAAGGTACCCGGGTGGTCATCACCTCGGAGAAGTAGCCCCGCTCCCCGCCCTCCTCCTCTCGGCCGCACGCCGTCCCTCTCGATCCCGCTCCCGACCCCGCGCCGCCCTCATCCCGGTCCCGACTCCGCGCGGCCCAGCCCGGTGTCCCCGGCCAGCCGCTCATCGCCGTCGCCCGGGGCCGCCGCCCCCGTCTCCGATCCTCGTGCTGGTCCGGCCTACCAGGGCAGGCGCAGGAAGTGATCGTCGTACAGCAGCTCGTAGCGCTTGAAGGTGAGCGCGCCGAAGAGGTTGACCACGACCGCGAGCACCGCCAGCGCCCCGAAGAGCCGCCCGGTCCGGAAGCGCCGCAGGGCCAGCAGCCCCCAGAGCAGCGGGGTGAAGTCGAGGGAGAAGCGGTAGCCGTACTGGATGTGCCCGGTGTTCTGGTAGAACAGCAGGGGCAGCACCACGCCACCGAGCGCCACCAGCAAGGCCACGCCCAGCCCCCGCGCCGGGGGGGCGGCGAGGAGCCACCGGCGGGGCGTGGCGAGCAGCAGCAAGGGCGGGGTCGACAGCAGCAGGCTCATGCCGTGACGGCTGAGCTGCACGTACGGCGAGGCGAGGCTGAACACGGGCAAGAGCAGCAAGGCCGCGGCGAGGTTCTGGCCGAGGAAGTGCCAGCCGAACAGACCGTGGGTGCGGATGCGCGGGATGGTCCCGCCCGCGAGGTAGGTATGGCCGAACTCGAAGGGCTGGCCGAAGCGGGCGAGGTTCATCGCCACGAGCAGGAGGCCGATCACCAGGATCGGCGCGGCGAACAGGGCCAGCGGCCGGACCCAGGCGCGCCAGCGTCGGAGCTGCCAGACGCCGGCCGGACGCCAGAGCTGCAGCAGGAAGAAGGCGCTGGCGAAGGCCAGGGGGGTGCGAGTGGCCATCCCCAGCCCGAGGCAGAGCCCCGCGAGGAGGGGGTGGCGGGCGTCGAGCGCGGCGAGCAGGTACAAGGTGGACAGCGTCACCCCGAGGATCAGGGCGGTGAACCAGACCTGCCCGAGGACCGCACACCAGAAGTGGACGGTGCCGAAGGCGAACAGCCCGGCCAGCAGGAGGTTCTCCCGCCGCGTCCGGCCCGAGTAGCCCCGGACCACGAGGAGCTCGAGGAGGAGGAAGAGCAGCGCGACGTTGAGCGCGGCGAGGACCACGGTGAAGGCCACGTCGGAGAACCGCGGGCCGAGGACCGCGACGAAGGGGAGCATCAGCACGGCCGGGAAGGAGGGGAAGCTGACGAAGGTGCGGGTCCGCGTGCGCTGCACCTGCCCCGGCTCCAGGAGCAGCAGCCGCCCGTCGAGGGTCTGGAAGCGTCGGTGCTGGCCACCGCGCCCCGAGGTCCGGTAGACGCCGCGCAGGGTCTCGCCCCCCACCAGGGTCAGCTCCTGGTAGCTCGCCCAGTCGTTGGCGTGGGGCGGTGGCCGGGTCAGCTCGAGCTGGCCGGCGAGGAAGGCCTCGGCCTGCAGGATGAAGTGCGGGTCGGTGGAGGGCCGCAGGAGGCGCTCGCCCGCGACGAGGCCGTAGACGACCAGGGCCAGCAGCCCGAGCACCAGCGCCTGGCGCCAGGGGAGGGAGTTGGTCGCGGCGGCGGCCGCGGGCAGTTCCACCGGGACCTCAGCGGTCGGGCAGCGAGGGGCTCTTGCCGAGGGGCTGGGTCTCCGTGAGATCGGCCCAGGCCTCGCCCGCGGGCAGGTAGTCCTCGGCCATCTTCTTGGCCAGCTCCGGGTAGTCCTCGATGGTGATCCCCGTCTCCTCGCCCGTGTCCACGTCCTTGGCCGACACGCTGAGGATGCCGTTGGCGTCGAGCTTGAACGTCACCTCGATGTTCGGCTCCATGCGCGGCGCCTTGCGGATGGGCTCGAGGATGAACTCGCCCAGGAGCTGGTTGGAGGGCGCCCGGCGGCTCTCGCCCTGGTAGACCCGGATCTTCACCCGCTCCTGCTGGTCGTGGGTGGTGGTGAAGATCTTGGTCATCTTGTGGGGGACCTTGGTGTTGCGGGTGATCAACGGCACGAAGATGTCGCGGAAGGTCCCGATGCCGAGCGTCAAGGGCGTGACGTCGAGCAGCAGGGTGCCGACGTGCTCCTCGACGAGGGTGTGGCCCTGGATCGCCGCGCCGATGGCGACGGCCTCCTCGGGGTTGATGCGGGTGTTGCAGGGCTTCTGGAAGAAGCCCTGGGCCGCGGCGAGGATCGCGGGCATGCGGGTCTGCCCACCGACCATCAGGATCTGATCGACGTCCTGAGGGGTGATGCCGGCCACCTCGAAGGTGGCCGAGCAGATGTCCAGCGCCCGCTGGATGAACTCCTGGCTCATGGCCTCGAGCTGGGACCGCCGCAAGGTGACCTGCAGGTGGGCGCCGACGTCGATGTTCGGCGCGATGCGGGGCAGATCGACGAGGATCTCGCTCTGGTCCGAGAGCTCCACCTTGGCCGTCTCCGCGGCGTCGAGCAGCCGCTGCATGGCCATCTTGTCCATCTTCAGGTTGATGTTGTCGGAGATCAGGAACTGCGCGGCGAGGTGATCCACGATGGCCCAGTTGAAATCATCGCCACCGAGGTAGGAGTCTCCACCCGTCGAGATCACCTCGAAGATGTTCTTCTCGATATTCATCACAGAAATATCAAAAGTACCACCACCGAAATCAAAAACGGCCACTCTTGTTGACAAATCATGGCCAAATCCAAACGCAAGAGCCGATGCTGTCGGCTCATTGATCAGCCTAATCACCTCGAGACCGGCCATTTCTCCTGCTAACTTCGTTTCCTTCCTCTGGATGTCGTTGAAATGAGCAGGTACCGTGATGACCGCTCTCTCGGGCTCCTCACCAAGGAAAATTCGTGCAGTTTCCTTCACTTTCATCAAAATTTGAGCAGAGATCTCGGTCGGTGTGAACTTGGCGTCACCAAGAGGAATCAATACCCCACCAGTTCGCTCGTCTTTCTCGATGGTGTAGGAGAGATAGCGGCGCACCCGCTCGAGCTCCTCCGAATCGAACTGCTGTCCGATCAATCGCTTGACGGAGTAGATCGTCTCGTAAGGATTGGTGATCTGCTGAGCTTTTGCGAAATGTCCAACGATGAAACGGCCGAACTTATTTTGAGTGACCACCGAAGGAATCACTACACGGCCTCGCTCATCGGGAATCGTTCGTACCTCACCATCAATGACGACGGCTGCGCACGTATTGGAGGTCCCCAGATCGATACCAATCACCGGTGCTACCATCCGTACCCTCCCGAGAGCACATCCCACGCGGCCGCTGGCCGACGCAGGCTAGGTTCAGTGATCCTCGCTGGCGATCCTCTCCCGGAGCTTCGCGGCCTCGGGATGCTCCGGATCGAGGAGCA
The DNA here is from genome assembly GCA_034005005.1 of Myxococcota bacterium. Lineage (GTDB taxonomy): Bacteria > Myxococcota_A > JAVEVO01 > JAVEVO01 > JAVEVO01 > JAVEVO01. The sequence goes on along the minus strand of JAVEVO010000031.1, from coordinate 13,030 downwards.
GCACCTGATCCAGCAAGGTCGCGGCGAAGCCGCGGTCGCCGTCCTGGAGCGCCTGCCGGACCGCCCGCAGCAAGGTCTCGACCCGCGCGGTGGGCGGGGCCGCGGTGACGGCCCGGCCGGTGGGCGCGGGGGGCCCCGGGCGGGCGGGTGTCGCCGAGCGCACCGGCGTCGCCCCCGCCGCGCGGCCCCCGGCCCCCCGGCCGCGCGGGGCGGGCGGGGCGGGCGGGGCGGGCGGGGATGCCGGCCCGGCGGCCGGGGACAGGCCCCGCCGACGGCTGCCGGCGAGCCGGAAGCCTGCAGGTAGCCCGCCGGCCGGACGGCGCTCGGCGCCCGGACCGACCTCCTCGTCGAGGGCCGCCAGCAGCTTGCGGGCCTCCGTGGAGAAGGGGTCGAAGGTCAGGGCCAGCCGCAAGGCGGTGCGCGCCCCGCCGAGATCACCGGCCTGGTTGGCGGCGCGGGCCCGCTGGATCAGGTTCTGGGCCCGCCCGATCTGCTCCGCGTGGCGATCCTTGAAGCGCCCGGCGATCTGGTCGGCCAGCCGCTTCCGGCTGAGGTGCTCCGGCTCGCCCTGGGCGCGACCGGTGTTGCCGATGGTCAGATCGTACTGCAGGCGCTTCTCGGGATTCGCGAGGACCTGGTAGGCGTCGCAGATCTTCTGGTAGGCCTGCTCCAGCCGCTCCACGACCTCGGGGGCCGTGCGCTGGAAGTGGGCGTCGGGGTGGAACTCCCGGGCCAGGGCGAAGAAGGTGCGGCGGATCTCGTCGGCCCCGACGCCGCGCGCGACACCCAGGGTCCGGTAGTGGTCCGCACCCTGCACCCGCTCGAGGAAGGCGTCGACCCGGGTGTCGAGGCTGCCGGAAGTGTGCTCCGGCCCCGCGGAGGTCTTCGTCCGGCTCGCGACGGCGCGGGTGCGCCCGGCCCGCGCGCCCGGCGGTTCGCGCACCGCTGCGGGCTGGCTCGGGGACGTCGCGGACGCCGGCCGCGGGGGACGGATCACCTCGGGCGGTGGCAAGGGGGACGGATCACGTCGCCGGCCGGGCAAACGCTCGCCCGCCTCCTGCGGCGAGGGATCGGGCGGCGGCGGCTCGCCGAGCTCTTGCAGCACGCGCCGGGCCGCGAGGATCGCCCGGGCCGCACCCTGGAGCAGCAGCCCCGCCCCCGGGCCCAGCGCCCCGGCCTCCTTGGCGGACGCCGCATGGACGACCAGCCCCTCGAACTCGAGGGGGAGCTGACGCGGACCGACGAGCAGGCGGACGAGGACCCGCTGCCCGGGCTCGGGGGGATCTGGCGTCGGGACGAAGAGCCCTCCCCGCTCGAGCTCCTCCTGCAGCAGCCGCTGCAAGGAGCGCCCATCGGCGAGGGGATAGCTGAGCTCGCGCCGCCCCGGACCCATCGACGACTCCAACCCCGGCCCGGCCACGCCAGCGCTGCCCCTGCCCGGACGGACAGCGGGAGCGAGACCTCTTCCTCCTTACCATGGACTCGACCCCGGCTGCAATGACCGCGCGCCGGCTCAGGAGGGGACGATCCGCACCCGGCCGCCGGCCTGCTCCAGCACCTGGCGGTACCGCTGGGCGTGCTCGAGGGTCGCCTTGCGCAGCAGCACCGTGGGCAACGCCCGCAGCACCTGCCCGGCCCGGGGGTAGTCGATGGACAGCAGGATGCTCAGCACGCCCTGGAGCTTGGTCGGAAACGGCCCCGGGGAGTCGAGCAGCAGGTCGACGGGCTGCCGGGGGGCGAGCTCGGCTGGCTCGGCCGGGAGCTGCCGCCCACGGGGCCCGACGTCCAGCCGCGCCAGCCTCCCGTCGCGGAGGGCCTCCTCCCCCCTCCCGCCCCGCAGGTCCTCCAGCACCCCGCCGGGAGGCTCGGGCGCGGGCCCCAGCGCGGCGGGCCACTCCGGCGGTGGCGGCAGGCCGAGCGCCGCGGCCCGCTGGAGCTCTTGCTGCCGGTCCGCGGGCTGTTCGGCGGGGGTCGCGGCCACCGGCGCCGCGGCCGGGGCCGCCACCACGGCCGCTGGAGCGTCGGCCGCCAGGGCGTCGGCCGCCAGGGCGTCGGCCGCCAGGGCGTCGGCCGCCGGCTCGGCCGCGAGCTGCTCCGCCGCGCCGAGCGCGAGGAACGGCTCCTCCCCCGCGTTGACGCGCCGGGCGAGCTCCCGGAGCAGCCGGGAGAGCTGCGCCGCTTCGGCGGCGGGTGTGGCCGGGAGCCTCCAGGCCAGCCCGGCGGGCGGGCCCTCCCAGACCGTAGGCTCCGGCACCGCCAGCCCGAGACGGAGCCGGGCCAGGTGCCCGATGCTGCGCAGAAACGCCTCGGTGCGCGCGGCGGGGTAGACCATCGGTGCGAGCGCGACGGCCAGGCGGGCGGCTTGCAGGGAGAGGAACAGCCGCGGTCCCGGCACCTCGATGTCCATGAGCACTCCTCGAGCGAGCGGTCAACCCCAGCAGACCGCGACGGTAGCCAGGGTGTAGCGAGCCCAGGGCCGACGCGTCAAGCGGCGCGAATCCCGGCCCACCCGCGGGCGACAAGGCGTATGATGGCTCGACTCCCGGCGACGACCCACAGGAGGCGCTCCGTGGCCGATGACACCTTGCTCCGCATCTCCGGCAACCTCTCCTGGTTCGCCCAGGACGGCCAGCTCTACTGCTACCACGACCTGATCGGCTACATCCTCGGGATGTCGCCGGACATCCGGGAGCTGCTCGCCTGGCACCGGGAGCCGCACACCCTCGCCGAGGCGGTGGAGGAGTTCGGCCGGCTGCTCCCCGAGGAGATGATCCGCGAGCTGGTGCCCACCCTCCAGACGCACCGCTGCCTGGTGGCGGTCGACGAGGACGAGCTCGCGGCCCTGGACGACTACGTGCCGGTGAAGGCCCGGTGGCGGGTGGCGTACACCGACCCCCAGGGCCGCACGACCCTGGTGCTGAGCCGGACCTCCCAGCAGCGCCCCCGCTTCCTCGAGCTCGACGCGCTCGAGTCGTCCCTCTGGGGGCTGCTCGACGGGCAGCAGACCCGGCACGAGCTGGGCGAGCGGCTCGCCACGCAGCTCGACCGGCCCGCGGCCGAGGTCCACCCCCGGGTGGCGACGGCCCTGGCCGCCTGGACCCACCACGAGGCCCAGGTCGTCAAGCTGCACGAGGTGCCGCTGTCGTTCTACAAGGGACGGATGCACGCCTTGCCGCCCTACCTCACCTCGACCATGCCCTTCCCGGTCTACACCGGCGAGACCATCGGCCCCCAGCGGGCCGGCACGACGGTCGACCTCCGGGACTACCACCGGCGGGAGATCGTCGACGCGACGGTGCAGTTCGACGAGGTCGAGACGACCCTCAACCACCTCTTCCGGCTCCCGCACCCCGCGCTGGCCGGCCGCACCTACCCCGGCGCGCTGGCCGCGCAGCTCGTACGGCGCGGGCTGCTGCGCCCTGGCGGGATGCGGATCGTCGAGGTCGGCGGGGGCACGGGGACCTTCGCCCGGGGGTTCCTCGAGGCCGTGCAGCGCGAGCACCCGGAGCTGCTCCCCGGGCTGAGCTACACCATCGTCGAGCTCTCGCCGGCGCTCGCCGAGAGCCAGCGGGCGCAGCTCGCGCAGGGCGGCTTCGCCGAGCTCGCCACCGTGACGGCCGGGGAGGCCGAGCAGCTCTCCTGGCCCGCGCAGAGCGTGGACCTGCTGATCGCCAACGAGATGATCGGCGACCTGCGCGCGGCCCGGGTCGTCCTCGAGGAGCTGGAGGCCGACCCCGGCCCGGCCCGGCGCTCCTCGCCGGAGGCCCTGGCGACGATCCGCCAGTACGGCATCCCGGTCCAGGATGCGCCGCCCGAGTTCCACTTCAACCTCGGGGCGGTCCGCTTCCTCGAGCGCATCGCCGACGTGCTGGCTCCGGGCGGCGGCGCGGTGCTCACCGAGTTCGGGGAGCGGCACGGCTACCCCCGGGAGTCCGAGCACCTGGACCACGCCGAGTTCTCCATCCACTTCGGCCATCTGCTGCACGTCGCGGCCGGCCTCGGCCTGCAGCCCGAGTTCGAGTTCCTCATGGACTTCCTCGAGCTCGACCGCAGCCTGCGCACCCTCGCGACCACGCGCCCGCACCTGCGCAACCTGCAGGCCCTGTTCGCCCGCCATGGCCGGCAGCTCCTCAAGGTGGCGATCACCGCGGACGAGCTGCGCCAGCTCGCGGCCGGGGCCCTCGACTACGACCGGATCGAGGCTCTGCAGTTCGAGAAGATCGAGGACCGGGTCTGCGGTCTGGTCCCGCACCACTTCAAGGTCCTGCTCTGCCGGAAGCCCTGAATCGCGCCGGGAAGGCGGGCCGCTCAGAAGGGGTCACCCGGGCCCGCCCCGGGCGCCAAGGCGGCCGGCTCGGCCAGCAGGGTCACGGTGAGCCGGCTCCCTGCCAGCCCGACCTGGATCAGCCGACGCAGGGGGAAGTACCCGGCGCGCCGCAGCTCCAGCCGGTGCTCGCCGACGGCGACCGGAATGATACTATCGTTCCAGCGAGCCAGCTCTCCCTGGTACTCATCGTCCAGAAAGACCTCGACATCGGGCGGGGTGGCGACGATCTGCAGGGGGACCCGGCGGGGTCCCTCCGGCGCGGCCGGCAGGCGGGTCACCGCCGGGCAGCCGAGCAGCAGCCCGAGCAGCAGCCCGAGCAGCCCGAGCCACGGCGCGGGGAAGCTCCGGCGGGGCCGGGCCGGGGGACGGCGCGGCGGCGGCGCGGCGCTACAGAGTGAGGGCCGCAGGGGACGGGCTCGGGAGGTCGTCGGCCGCGGGCGAGGACGGGCTGGCGATCCAGGCCCGCAGGGCCGGCAGGGTCTCGCTCTCCCAGGCGGGGAGGAGGCGTCGCCGGAGGAAGGCGAGGTACAGCTCGTTGACCGTCCGATCCAGCTCCTCGAGCAGGTACAGCCGCTCGTAGAACTGCTCCTCCTCGGCCTTGGCCAGCACCGCGGGCAGCTTGGTGGAGCCCAGGTCCAGGGTGCTGCCGCGGATCGTGAAGCGGTACTCCCGCTCCCCCCGCTGCAGCCGCAGCTTCGCCTGGCTGACCTTCTTGCCAAGCTGCAGCCCGAGGCGGGCCTCGGCGCTCTGGGTCGGCTCCCCGCCCTTGAGGGTGTTCTCCTGGCTGTCCGCGAGGAGCGACTCGAGGACCAGCAGGTCGTCGAAGCGCACCTCGATCAGGTCGTCGCCGAGCTGGAAGCGCCCGTCGCACTGGTCGCAGGCGTACCACAGCCAGGTGAGGAACTCGCCGCCGAGGAAGGCCTTCTCGATGATCCGCTCGGACCGGCTGCTCATCGGCCGCCTCCTCGCCACGTCGCCTCGTCGATCAGGAAGGCCGGCTCCACCTGCTCCAGGGCCGGGACCAGGGCGGGGTCGAGCCCCCGCTCACCGACGCTGAAGGGGTCGCTGGGGAGCAGGCCGCGATCGAAGGTCTTCTGGAAGAGCTCGTCGATCTCCTCGATGAGCTTGCCGTTCTGGGTCCAGACCCAGACCTGGCCGCTGACCGTGTTCCAGACCAGGTCGATGGCCTTGATCGTGGGCAGGGTCTTGCCGCGCAGCTCTCGCCGGACCTCCTCGAAGAGGATCTTGCGCTGGTTGCGGGGCATGGACTCCCGGTGGTTCTCCGCCAGCCACTGCAGCTCGGCCTCCCGCTGGTAGAGCTTCAGGGTGCTGGACGGCACCCGGACGGTGTCCACCCGGTAGGTCACGCAGAGGTACTCGTTGAACAGCACCTTGTCGGCGTCGAAGCGGGTGTCCAGGGGATGGGCGACGGTGGCCCACCCCGTGGCCCGGTCCTCCTCGGACTCGACGGTCAGGGGCCGGAACGCGTAGGCCTCGAGGGCCTCGACGTAGCGGGTCCGGAAACCGTCCACTGGCGGCCCGTCCGCGACGAGCCGCTTGACCGTGGTGCCACCGCTGAGCGCTCCCAAGGGCTCCTCCTGGGCTGTCGAACGTGGCCGCCCGGGCCGCGGTGGAGCGGCACGCGAGGGTCGCGCCTGCTCTAGCAGCCGCTCGGCGGGGAGTCAAGCTCACCCCCGGACGGCGTGGCTTGACAGCCCGAGTCCGACTCTCCACATTAGAGGGACCTGCGAGCCGGGGACGGACCCCCGTCGAGCCGCTCCCGCCGAGAGGGAACCGGCCTCTACCGACCTCGCGGGGACTGCTGGGGCCCTGACCCCAGGGAAGGGAGGCGACTGGCATGAGCTGTCCTGCTCGCGCGCGGGCGATGCGCGGCGTCTTCACCCTGCTGGCCTTGCTGAGCGTCGGCTTCCCCACGGCCCCCGGGGCGCAGGAGCTCGACGCCCCGCAGCGCCTCGAGCAGGCGAAGGTGCACTACGAGGCCGGGAGCCGGCTGTACAGCCAGGGACGCTACGAGGAGGCGATCCGCGAGCTGCAGCAGGCCTACGACCTCAGCGGGGAGGCGACCCTGCTGTACAACATCGCCAAATCCCACGAGAAGCTCGGGCGCTTCGACGACGCCATCCGGCAGTACCAGGAGTACGTCACCCTCTCCCCGAGCCTCGCGCCGGCCGACCGCGCCGAGGTCGAGCGGACGATCCAGGACCTGCTGCGCCGCAAGCAGGAGCTGCTGCCGGAGTTGGTGATCCGCTCCACCCCGCCGGGCGCCGACATCTTCTTCGACGACAAGACGACCCTCAAGGGCCAGACGCCCAACAAGTTCCGCGTCGATCCCGGACCGCACAAGATCTACCTCGAGAAGAAGGGGTTCGAGCCCCTCGAGCGGGAGTTCGTCATGCCCGCGGGCAAGCCCCTGGTCCTCGAGTTCGCGCTCAAGGCCGAGGAGGAGTACGGCAACGTCCAGATCGTCGCCAACGTCGTGGGCGCCCGCATCTTCATCGACGGCAAGAACGTCGGGATCACCCCCTACAGCGAGATGCCCTCCCTGAAGATCGGCTTCCACCAGGTGATCCTCGAGAAGGAGGGCTACCGCCGGTGGGAGCAGCGGGTCGAGGTGAACAAGGTGCGCACCACCCTGGTGACGGCCGACCTCGTGCTGCTCGAGCGGCCGTCGAGCGCGCCGGCCGTCCTCGGCTGGACCAGCCTCGTGCTGGGGGGGCTGCTCGTCGGCGGCGGCGTGGCCGCCAACTACTTCGCCGAGCAGCAGTTCAACGACACCGAGCTCTTCAAGACGCTGCACAACGCCGAGCTCGGCGGCTTCGTCGGCGGCGGGGTGCTGCTGACCCTCGCCACCACCCTGATCATCTACGACCTGGTGCGCGACGACCCGACCGCCACCCAGGCAGCGGGCCCGAGCCACCTCGTCGCTGCCCACCGTGACGGCACGAGCACGCGGCCGCTCTTCGGCTTCGGCCTCGACCCGCGGGGAGGGCTACAGGTCGGCGCCGGGTTCGCATTCTGAGGAGGTGAAGGTGGCCGGGCAACGTGACCGCGTGTTCGGGTTCGTCCTCTTGCTGCTCGGGGCCGGTTCCCTGGCGGGCTGTGCCGAGGGTCGGGAGCCCCCCGACGACTCGCCCGAGGTCTTCGTGCCGGGCGGCGCCTTCTGGATGGGCAGCCGCAGCGACGGCGTCTGCACTCCCACCGATCTGGACAACAGCCCGAAGTGCTACGTCGATCAGCGCGCGCAGCGTTGCGTCGTCCTGCCCGGCTTCCGCATGGACCAGACCGAGGTGACCAACCTCCAGTACAAGCACTGCGTCGCGCGCGACGGCTGCAGCGACAACGAGGGCGGGCTGAGCGGGAGCTACAAGGACTACGACGACGCCCCCGAGTACGAACAGCACCCAGTGGTCGGCGTGAGCTGGGATCAAGCCCAGGCGTACTGCCTCTGGCGCGGCAAGCGCCTCCCCACCGAGGCCGAGTGGGAGTACGTCGCCTCGGTCCGGGGCACCAGCCGCTACCCCTGGGGCGAGGAGGTCCCGCCCCCGACGAAGTGCGACACCCTGTGGGTCAACTTCGGCACCTACTGGAGCTGCAAGGCCGAGACGGAGACCTTCCGCGAGGGGACCGTACCGGTCGTGCCCGAGGACGAGACGAGCTTCCGGGACAAGGTCGTCCTCGACCCGGCCAGCGGCGGGGCCATCTACCACCTCGCCGGCAACGTCCACGAGTGGGTCGCGGACTGGTACGACCCCCGCGGGGGCTGCGCGGCCGAGGCCTGCACCGCGGCCGACGATCGCTGCGTGACCGAATGCGACGGCGTCACGCCCTTCTGCCAGGCCGCGGCCGCGGATGCGGTCTTCTTCTCGCCGAAGGGTCCCGCGGCGAGCCCCACCGAGGAGAAGGCAGCGAAGGGTGGCGGCTTCGACTCCAAGCACTCCTGCCTCATCGAGGCCTCCTACCGGTACCACCCGACGCGCAAGCTGACCCGCGACATGCAGCTCGACTCCCTCGGCTTCCGCTGCGTGCGCGACCTGCTGCCCGGGGGCGAGCCCTGCATGGAGCCCGCGGACTGCACCTCCGGCGTCTGTCAGAGCGGGTTCTGCGGGCCGGTCGTGTTGCCCACCGGCTGTGAGCCCCTCTCGCTCGAGGACGCCAACGAGTGACCGCGCCGCCCGCCGCCCGCCTCCCCGCAGCGCCGGCGGGAGCGACCGACGCGGCGGACTTCCTCGACGACGATCCGGCGCCGGCCGCCGGCAGCGGCTGGCGGCCCCTGGGCTCCCTGCTGCTGGTGGCCGCGCTCGGCGCCATCCTGATCGCGCTCTACTGGGACGAGGCGGCCTACTTCTGCGAGCCGCGCACACCCCAGGACCTCGGCACCACCCTCCCCTACAAGCCCCGGGGGGAGTCCGCCCGCACGCCGCCGCTCCCCTTCGTCGACAACAGCTACGTCACCCTCTCCGGGCTCACCGGGCTGCCGGTCGTCGCCAACGACGGCCGGTGGCGCTTCTACAAGCTCGCCTTCGTGCCGGTCTGGCTGCAGGTCGGCCCCGACAGCGATCCGGGCACGGCACGCACCCTCTACCTCACGGTCACCGGCCGGCTGCGCCGCATCGCGCCGGGGAGCCCCCACGCCGCGGTCGTCGCCCACTACCAGCGCGTCCACGGCGTCGCGCCGGACGAGGCCTGGATCCTCGAGGCCGGACGCCTCCCCGGCGATTTCTGGTGGGCACCCCTGGTGGTGCTCCTCTGCCTCGTGTGCCCACCCCTCGCCGTGGTCTGCCACCGCTGGCGCGGGCGACCGGCCCGCACCGGCTGAACCTTTCCTCCCCAAATGAACCTCGGAAATAGCACCAAACAACCACGAATCGGCGACATGGAGAGCACAAGGTCATGGAAAGCATCAAGCAGAACCTCTGGCTGATCCTCCTGGTCGGGCTGGCGGTCGGCCTCGGCGCGTTCTACTTCGCCCGGACCGCCCGACCGCCGGCCACCGGCACGCCCGGGGCCACACCGCCCCCCGGGGCGACCGCGACCACCGCGACGCACGCCCCGCAGCGCCCGGCCAAGCCCCTGCCCCCCGAGCGGCTCAGCTTGCCGCGCCGGGGTCTGCCCCAGGGAGCCGAGCCGCCGGCGATCGATCTGACCGGCCAGCACCCGCTCCCCGCGGGGCTCACCCTCGTCCCCTACCAGGACCCCCAGGGCCGCTTCCGCCTCGCGCTGCCCAGTGGCTGGACCGGACGCCCCGGCCCCCAGGACGGGCCCGTCCTGGAGCTCGTCGGACCGGACCAGGAGCGAAGCGGGATCACCGCGGTGGTCTACCTCTCGACGGTGCCGCCGGCCTCCTTCGACCAGCTACAGCGGAAGCTGGCCGAGGCGGCCCGGAGTCGCGGGGAGCGGCTCGTCTCCTCGCGCTACGTCCAGGACGGGGAGAGCCGCGGGCTGGAGGTGATCACCACGGTGCCCGCGCGGGACGGCAAGCCGGCGTTGCGGCAGCGGGCCTTCTTCGTGCGGCAGGGGGCGCGGCTGGCGCAGCTCTTGGTCAGCGCGCCGGAGGCGCGCTACGCCGACCACGCCGGGCTGTTCCATGCCCTGGCCCGCTCCCTGCAGCTCGGGTCCCGCACCCCGCCGGCGCCCTGAGGCGGCCGCCCCCGTCGCCGGGGGGGCCGCCCGGGCCACCGCCCGTCAGCGCCGCCGACGCCCCGCCCGCAAGACCAGCAGGCCCCCGATCACCAGCAGCCACAAGGGCCAGATCGTCCCCGGGAGCTGCCGGCCGCCCACGGCCAGGGGGCAGCAGCCCTCCTCCTCCTTCTTCGGCTTCTCCTCGCCGACGGAGAGGAAGGAGCGGCTCGCGGTCCACTCGGAGGAGCAGTTGTCCTCGCCGTCGTCAGCACGGGCCCGCCAGTAGAGGGTGGGCTGGGAGTACTGGTTGAGCAGCCCCGTCTCCTCCTCCGCGACGGGCCGCTCGAAGAAGTAGCTCGTGGTGCCGTCCGTGCCGAGCTCCACCGAGGCCTGGACCAGCCGCTCGGCCTCCAGGAAGGCCTCGCCGAGGTAGACCTCGAAGACGATCTTCAGCTCCGTCCCGAAGTCGGGATCGGTGGGGTTTTGCACCTTCAGCTCGACGACGTCGGCCCGGACGAACTGCGCCGCGTCCTCGGGGAGGAGGACGGCGATGCCGGTGGGGCACTGGTTGGAGGCGGTGGGCACGAAGGCCACGGCCGGCGACCAGTCACCACACAGCCGGCCGGTGCCGGCCTCCTCGCCCTCGCCCTCGCCCTCACCCTCGCCCTCCGCCGCGGCCGCGTCGAGGTCGCAGCAGCGGTAGCGCCACCAGTGCGGCTGCCGGTTCACGAGCTGGGTGTCCACCGTCCAGCTCACCTCCTCGCCCTCGGCCTGGGAGATGCCGTCCGGCGGGGTCTCGGCGATCAGCTCGGCGAAGCCCTCGTCGACCGCGACCTGGAAGTCGTAGCTGACGACGTCGTGGTCGGGGTCGCTGCCCGGCTGGCCCGCCAGCACCGGCAGCATCGTCGCCGGGTTGAGGTCGGGTGCGAGGGGCCGCAGGGGCGCGGCCACCTGGCAGGGGTCGTTGGTCAGGTTGACGAAGAAGGCTCCCTCCGCGGCCGCCCCGGCCCCCTGCAGGTCGAAGCCGCGCACGCGCCAGCGGTACAGGGTGTCGTCCAGCAGGTCGACCGTGGGCGTCCAGGAGCCCTCCGCCCCCGGGAGGACCACCAGGCGGTCGGCGGCGGTGAGGCCCGTGGTGACCAGGTTCTCGGAGGCGTAGCCGGCCTCCGTGTCGACCTCGATCGCCCAGGTCACCTCGTTGCCGTCCGGATCGGGGCTGGCCGGCGCGGTGAAGCGGAAGGTCGGCCGCGCCGTGGCGATCTCGGTGACGTCCGCACCACCGATCCAGCTCGTGGTCTCGGGGAAGGCGCTCGGCGCGGGCGCGAGCAAGGTCGGCGCCACGGGGGCGCGGTTGTCGCCGTTGAGCAGCAGGCAGCGGGCGGCCGAGGGCTCGCTCTCGGTCCCATGCTCGTCGACCGCGATCACCTGCCAGCAGAGGGGCTTGTCGTCGTCGAGCAGCCCGGCGTCGACGGTCCAGCGCTTCTCCTGCTCGTCGTCATGGCAGCCGGTGACGACCATCTTGGCCAGGGACCCGCCGCCCCGGGCGGAGAACTCGACGCGATAGCTGACCGCATCCCGGTCCGGATCCTGGGAGCAGGTCCAGACGAACTCCAGGGGCAGCCGCAGGTCCTCGACCCCGTCCACGGGGGCGAGGGCGACGGGGACCATCGGCGGCTCCTCGAGGGTGTTGACGAAGAAGGTGCCGCCCGCCCAGGGGCTGAAGCCGAAGCCGTCGCAGGCCCGGGCCCGCCACTCGTACTCCTCGTTCTCGACGAGGTAGGTCTGCGCCTCCGTGCTCTCCGGCACGGTCCAGGAGGTCTGGAGGGCCCCCTCCGTGGTCAGCAGCGCGCACTGGTTCTGCAGGTTGCCCGAGGGGCTGAAGCCGACCGGCGCGTTGGTCGCCGCGATCTGCGGGTCGTCACCCGCCAGGCCCTGGCCGACCTGGAACCAGTAGCGCAGGGGGTCGAGGTCCCGCAGCTCCACGAGGTTGTAGAGCACCCCGACGTCCGCGTCCTCCGCGTTGTTGACGAGCAAGGTCGGGGTGAAGGTGGTGATCTCCACGCCGTCCGCGGGCGCGGCCAGGGACGGCGCGGTCGGCAGGTTCGGGTCGCAGGGGTCGGTGCCCCGGCGGTACTCGTCGAGGGTGAACAGCCGGTCCCCGTCGTGATCGTCGGAGCAGTCCTTGACCTCCGGGTCCATGCAGTCGTGCTGCAGCTCGAAGGTGTCGGGGCAGCCATCCTCGTCCGCGTCCGATTTCTCCACCCGGACCTCGTACCCCTGCTCGGCCGCGTCCTCGGCCACGTCGTCGGTGACCCGCACCCGGAGCTGGTAGGTCTGGCCGATCTGCTCCTCGGCGGGGACCCAGCAGAGCCGGCACGCGAGCTTCTCGAACTCCCCGAGCTCGGGATCGCCCTCCCGGGGCTCGCTGGAGAGCAGCAAGAAGGCGTTCGCCGGCAGGTTGCCGACCGCGGCGCAGGTCGCCGGATCCTCGAGGCCCCGATCCCGGACCACCACGGGCACGCAGTTCTCGACCCCGTGGTAGAAGGTGAGCTGGACCGGATCGCTCGGCACGACGATGATCGGCCGATCGTTTCGGACCTGCACCGAGAACCAGCGGGCATCGGACCCCGGCTCGGGCCGGCCGTCGTCCTCCACCTCGACCCGCACGACGCGGGTCCCGTGCTGGCGGTAGACGTGGGTCACGGAGACGTCGCCGTTGCGCTCCGCGGGCGGGACGACGAGCTCCGCAGGATCGCTCTCGTCCCCCCAGGAGACCGTGTAGGTCAGGGTGTCCAGGACCCCCGGATCGAGCGCGTCGGTGGCGAAGGAGAAGGGCGTGCCCTCCACGGCCTCGAGGTCGGGCAGGGACTCGGGCAGCAGGGGCGCCTGGTTGAGCACCTGGACGCAGAGGCTGTCCGTGCCCTCCCCCCCGTCCTTGTCCTTCACGGTCAGGGTCGCGGTGTAGCACGAGTCGGGGAAGAGGTCCGGATCGGCCTCGTTGACGTAGGTGTGAGCCAGGCTCTGGGGATCCGCGTCGAAGCCCGGCTCCAGCTCGTCGTCGCC
>JAVEVO010000335.1:0-2596 GCA_034005005.1 Myxococcota bacterium | reverse complement strand
TGGGGATGACCTCCTACTACTGGGGCCTTGGCCCTACCTCGCCGGGCTTGAATCGGCGGGGTCCTGAGGCATCCCCTTACCCCTGCAACCCTCTGCTTGGTATAGCTGACTCCGCGCCGGCACCTGCTCCATGAGCATCCCGCACCTCCCAGCCGACAGGCTGTCACCCTGCCCTGGACCTGCGCAAATACCTGTCCATCCCATTGATTTTCCTGGATTTTTAACAGCCAGCTCGAAGTCTCGAAGTCGCTAAGAGCTAGAAGGCCTGGTAGAAGGCGAAGGAGAACCACCCACCGAAACCGGTCTCGGAGCCGTTGAGCGGGATCGCGAGATCCGCGCGGATGACGTGGCGGTTGGTCTGGGGCAGCAGCAGCCGCAGGCCGAGCCCGAGGGAGTGCCTGATCCAGATGTCCTCGCGGCGGTCGAACGCGTCGCCGCTGTCCCAGAAGAGCACGCCGCCGAGCTGGAAGGTGGCGAGCTCCACGGGGCGGGTGCGCAGCTCGAGGTTCTGCCGCACCGCGGACAGCCCGGCCCGGGAGCCGGCGAGGTAGCCGCGCAGGGATGTGTCGCCGCCGACCGTGACGATCGTACCAAGCTGATCCTCCCAGCCGATGTCCGCGGCGAGCCGGTAGACGATCCGGCCCCACTTCGTCAGGGGGCTGTAGTTCTTCAAGGAGAGGGACAGGCGGTTGTTGATCCAGCGGCCCTCGTGCCGGCGACCGCGCAGCCCGGCGCTCAGCAGGAGCAGGTCGCCGGAGGCGTGGAGCAGGTTGTAGGCGAGCAGGCCGTCGAGCTCGAGCCAGTCAACCTCGGAGCCGAGGAGCGAGCTGGCCTGGCGCACCCAGAAATCCAGCTCCGGGCCGATCCGTACGTCCTCCGACAGCCCGAAGCTCTCCAGGTCCGTGAGCACCCGGTGCACGTTCGCGTAGAGGTGGACCCGGCCGATCAGGTAGGCCGCGAGCTCGTCCGGTGGCAAGCGCAGCCACTCGGCGTAGCGCTGCGCCTGGGGCTCGGCCAGCCCCGTGGCCAGGGGCGCGGTCTCCCGGTCCCGCAGGCCATAGCCGAGCCCGAGGTCGGTCTTGAAGCGGGTGCCGAACGAGCGCAAGCCGATCCCGGCCAGGGAGAGGGTTCGCTTGCGGTACTCCCAGGGGAGCGCCTCCTCGGCCGAGGTGGTCGGATCGTCCCAGGTCCGCAAGGCGTCGCCGAAGAACAGGCGGTTGACCCCCGTCGAGAAGGTGGCCTCGAGCTGACCGCCCCAGCGGGTGTCCGTGGTGGCCAGGGGGCGGGCCAACACCAGGCTCCCGTCGAACCCCTCCGGGCCCCCGCCGCCCTGGTCCGCCCGGGGGAAGAGCACATCGGCGCTCTCCTGCAAGAGCCAGCGGCTGCCGAGCAGCCGGCGATCGAGGTACAGCTCGCCGACCCGCCAGTGGCCGCGGGTCATGCCGAAGCGCAGGCGCCCTTCCTTGCCCAGGCCCGCGATGTTCCGCTCCGTGAGGCTCCCCTCGAGCTGGTCGACGCCGAAGCCGGTGATCCGCACCTGTCCCCACTCGAGGCGCAGGGAGAACAGGTCCTTGGCGAAGACGAGGAGGTCCACCTGCTCCTCGGTCTCGCCGTAGACCGGGACGATCAGCACCACCGAGAACAGGGCCAGGGCCCGGATGTTGCGGGCGCTCTCTTGGATGCGCTCGAGGTCGAGGACCTCGCCCTCCCGCACCAGCAGCTCCCGCCGGATCACCCGCTCGCGGGTGGTGCGGTGCACGGCGTTGAGCCAGTCGGGGAAGGGGTCGGCCGGGGTGAACACGTCCTGGACGATCACCCGGATGCGGCCGATGCGCTTGCCCAGGGGAGCCTCGTGGGGGAGCAGCCCCTGCTCGAGCAGCACGTCGGTCAGGAGCTGCAGCTCCAGCCGGCCGGCCGTGGGCGGCGCGGCGGGGGCCGCTGTGGGGGAGGGGGCCGCCGTGGGGGAGGGGGCCTCATCGTCCTCGGGCGAGGAGGATCCGGCCGCGGACGCCGCGGCGGGCGGGGGCAGCGCGGCCGCGAGGGCCCCGGCCGAGGTCAGCAGGGTCGCGAGCAGCGCGCCGAGGAGGAGACCGGTGAGGCGAAGGAGAGCGTAGGGACCAGGGGATTGGGCGTAAGGACCAGCTTCGTGAACGTAGGGACCAGGTTCATGTACGAAGGGACCAGCGTCGTGGACGGTGGAACCAGAAGCTGGATCAGAGGCGAGCAGCCTCGAGGCGGGGGAGGTGGGGGAGGTGGGGCTCAGCCCTTGGTCCCCCCGTCACCGGGCTCGTCCTTGCCGCCGAGGGGAGCGATCCGTCCCAGATCGAGCGAGGAGCGAGTGCGCTTGGCCGAGGCGAGGGGTGCCGTCTTGGGCAGCTCCGCGAGGAGGTTCCACCCGTCGTCCACGGAGGGGGCGAGGGGCTTCTTCTCGGGCTCGGGCTTCTTGGCCTCGGGCTCGGGCTTCTTCTCGGGCTCGGGCTTCTTCTCGGGCTCGGGCTTCTTGTCGGGCTCGGGCTTCTTCTCGGGCTCGGGCTTCTTCTCGGGATCGGGCTTCTTGGCCGCCTTCCCGCCCTTCTTGGGCTCGGGCTTGCTCCCC
>JAVEVO010000334.1:0-2607 GCA_034005005.1 Myxococcota bacterium | reverse complement strand
GCGCATTCGTGCTCCCGGGACGAGCCGCGCGGGCTGACGACGGTGCTCGTGTCCGGGAGCATAGCCGGGCTGGCCGGACGAGGCCAGGGCCCCGGCCGGAGGGCTCAGAACAAGGTGTACGAGAAGCGGAGCTGGACGAACTGCTCGGTGGTCGTCGGGTCGGCCAGCTCGAGCCGCGGCCGGCGGTACAGGTTGAAGCGGTAGGCCAGGGAGGCGAGGCTGGACAGGCGGAGCACCGCCTGACTCCGCCAGTTGATCTCCGTGTCCCCGAGGCCGTCCAGGGGGACCAGGGTGTCGACCTCCGAGGTCAGGGTGACCCAGCGCGTCAGCCGCACCATCCCCACCACCGTGGCCTCGACGCCGTACAGCAGGCTGCTGGCCACCGGCTCGAGCCGATCGTTCTGGAAGGCGAGCAGCCCCCGGGCGTACGTCGGCCAGATCCCGGGGCCGACCCGCAGGGCGAGATCGAGGTCCGTGGTGTGCACGAGCTGGAAGTTCCCGCCGGCGCCGGCCTTGAGCTGCAGGGGGCTGAGGAAGCCGCCCAGCTCGACGCGATCGGTGTCGCGCTGCCAGGCGACGTGCTCGCCGGACGCGTCCACCTCCTCGACGTCCCGGGGCTGGTCGAAATCGTAGGTCCGGGTGAGCAGGGCGCTCTCCAGCCCGGCCCGCGCGTAGGGCCCGAACCAGGGGAGCAGCTCGTAGGAGTAGATCGTGTGCAGGTAGATCCGGTCCAGGCGGTTGGTGAAGCGGTCCTTCTCGGGCGTGCGGGTCTGCCCCTCCTCCAGCTCCAGCCGGGAGACGACGGTGTGCGGCTGCTGCTGGAAGGTCAGCATCCCGTCGAAGAAGAGGTCGACGTCGAGGTTCCAGCCGTCCTGGCTCGCGGCCGCGGTGCTGCGGTTGAAGGTCAGGTCGCCGCCGATGATCCCCCGGGGTCGCCAGCGGCGCCGCGGGTCGAGCTCGGCCTCGCGCGCATCGACGACGCCCGCGCCCCGGAAGTCGCCCGTGTCCTGGTCGAGGACGAGGGTGAAGCGGGTGAGCTGCCCGGGGTCGAGCTGGACGGTGGCGAAGTTGGTGCGGTCCCGGTAGGTGCCCCCGGGACGGATGATCTTGTACAGCCCGGGGCGGAGTACCCAGACGCGCAGGGTCTCGCCCTGCTCCTCGTCCGCGCCGAAGCCGAGCCCGTACTCCTCGCGCGTGCGCCCATCGAGCAGCTCGTAGCCCCCCCGAAAGGGGATGAAGCGGTCGTTCACCACCCGCACCTCGAGCGCAGCCCAGGTCGGCACCACGAGGGTGTCACGGCCCTCCTCGATGCGCACCGGCAGGGCGAGCTGCTGCTCGGCGGCGCCGTTGCCCAGCCGCACCTGGTAGTCCCCGGGCCTCAGCACCACGCGCTCGCCCATCCGCCCGCCGGCCACCTGCTCACCGTCGGCGTAGACCGCGAGGGAGGGCTCCTGCTCCGGCTGGCTCAGGGCCGGCAGGAACAGGGCCCCGCGGCCCGCGGGCAGGGGGGTGTCGTCGGCCAGCAACTGGGGATGATAGGCCAGGGGCGAGGCGGGGTCGGGCCCGAGGCGCGCCGGCGCGGGGGGGCCCATGGGGCCTTCGTCGGGGCCGGGGTGCACGGCGGACGCCGGGGCCGGGGCCGCGGTCGTCCCGCCCGGGGTGGCGGTCGCCGCCTCCGCCGCCGCCTCGCCCCGCAGCACCGGTGCGAGCTCGGTCAGGGCCTGCTGCAGCTCCTGCTCCAGGGTGCTGCTGATGGCGCGCACCACGGCCCGCACCTTGTCCGGTGGCACCTTCACCCGCCGGTCGAAGCCTCGCCGCCAGACCACGGCCTCGTCGCGGAAGCGGGTGAGCTGCAAGGTCATGGCGAGGTGGGCGAAGGACTCCTCCCCCGCCTGGAGCTGCTCGAGGGCCAGGATCTCGCCGCCGAGCACGAAATCGGGCGGGCGCTCCTCGAGCCCGCTGGTCACCTGCCCCACCAGGCCCGAGCGATCGAGGGCCTGTCGGACGAGCCGGGTGATCATCTGCTGCGGCCGCTCGCTCCAGCGCCTGGTACGATAGTACTGGACCTCGTGGATGTCCTGCCGGAAGACCAGCTCGTTGCTGGCGTAGGTGGGGACGATGGCCAGCTCCTTGACCCGCACCGTGACCGGCGCAGGCTGGCCCGTGAGCGTCGCGGCGGGCGGGAAGGTCAGGGCGTAGAAGCGTCGCGGCGTCGGCTTGGCGCAGCCCGCAGGGAACAGCAGCAGCCCCAGCAGGAGGACGAGCAGGGCACGGTCGCGGCTCATCGCGCAGCTCCTTCCTCGGGCCCGCCCAGGAGCAGCAACGACGGGTCGTCCCGGATGCGCTGAGAGAACACCTCCATGTTCTCGGCGGTCTCCTGGAGGTGCCCGAGGGCCTCCGCTAGCTGCTCCTGGCTCTGCAGCAGCAGCAGGTAGCCCCGGGTGGAGAGGCGGTCGAGGGAGGCCAGGGTCTGCCCCAGCCCGGCCGGGCCGACGACCTGCCGGGCCTCCTGCAACGCGGCCCGGCCGTCGGCCAGAGCGCCGTCGAGCTGGCCGCGGGTCTGGCGCAGCTCCCCGACCAGCGCGGCCGAGTCCCCGACGAGCCGCT
>JAVEVO010000194.1:0-11883 GCA_034005005.1 Myxococcota bacterium | reverse complement strand
TGACCCCGGAGGATCTGGATCTCCAGCTCCAGCTTGAGCCGTGCCAGCCTGTCGAAGAACCGCTCGGCGACCATCCCGTCCCTCCGCCGGGCCTCCGGGGTGCAGCGAGGCCCGGCACCGCACGCTGATCATGGCCGTCCGCGCCGTGCTGGCTCCGTCCGGCGGCGGCGACCTGCTCCCCCGGACCGCTTCCCGAGGGCGCACGCAGGCTTTGCCGTTCGATTTCTACGTGCCGCGCACCGCCGAGTCAATCGGGCGGGCCCCGGGAATGCCGGCGGAATCGGCCGCACCCCGTTGCTCCCACGGGGGACCGTGTTTATGAGACTAAAATCATCCCGATTCCGCGGCGGGGAGGTGTGATGGCGACCGGACGGAGCGACGAGGAGAGCGGCGCGAAGCGGCACGGGGCTCCGGCCGGGTCGGGGAACCGCCTGCGCACGGCGCGCTCGGCCTACCTGCGGCAGCACGGCGACAACCCCGTGGACTGGTATCCCTGGGGCGAGGAGGCCTTGCGGCGGGCCCGGGAGGAGGACCGGCC
The DNA here is from genome assembly GCA_034005005.1 of Myxococcota bacterium. Taxonomy (GTDB): domain Bacteria; phylum Myxococcota_A; class JAVEVO01; order JAVEVO01; family JAVEVO01; genus JAVEVO01. The sequence goes on along the minus strand of JAVEVO010000194.1, from coordinate 11,345 downwards.
GGTCTTCCTCTCCATCGGCTATGCCTCGTGCCACTGGTGCCACGTCATGGAGCGGGAGGTGTTCGAGGACCCGCAGGTGGCCGAGGTGCTGAACCGCTGGTTCGTCTCGATCAAGGTCGATCGGGAGGAGCGTCCCGATCTGGACGCGGCCTACATGGACGCCGTCGTGGCCATGACCGGCAGCGGCGGCTGGCCCCTCTCCCTGTTCTTGACGCCGGGGCTGCTCCCCTTCTTCGGCGCGACCTACGTGCCGCGGGAGCAGTTCTTGGCCCTCGCCTCCCGGGTGCACACCCTCTTCGCCGAGCAGCGGGACCAGCTCGAGCAGCAGGCCGCCCAGGTGGTGGCGGCGCTGCAGCCGGTGGACCCCGGCTCGCCGCGGTCGGTCCCTCCCGAGCTGCTCGGGCAGGCCGCGGCCGCTGCCAAGCGGAGCCTCGACGCCCGCTGGGGGGGGTTCACCGGGCGGATGAAGTTCCCCTCCGCACCCCGGCTCACGTTCTTGCTGCGGCTGCACCGCCGGACCGGGGACCCGGAGCTGGCGGAGCTCCTGCGAACCACCCTGCGGGCGATGGCCAGCGGCGGCATCCACGACCAGCTCGGCGGCGGCTTCCACCGCTACGCGGTCGACCCCCGCTGGGAGGTGCCCCACTTCGAGAAGATGCTGTACGACAACGCCCTGCTGGCCAGCCTCTATCTGGAGGCCGGGGTCGCGCTGGAGGAGGCCGACTTCTTGCGGGTGGGCGAGGAGACCCTCGACTTCTTGCTCACGACCCTGGCGAACGCGTCCGGCGGGTTCGGCGCCAGCCTCGACGCGGACAGCCTCGGCGGCGAGGGGGCCTACTACACGTGGCGTCCCGCGGAGCTCACCCGGCTCGCCGGTCCCCGAGACGGCGAGGCCCTGGCCCTGATCTTCGGGGTCACGGCGCCGGGGAACCACGAGGGGCGGAGCGTGCCGACGCGGCGGATCCCGCTCGTCGAAGCCAGCCGTCGTCTCGGCCGCCCGGTCGACGAGCTGGCGACGCTCGTGGCGGAGTGGCGTGGCCGGCTGGTCCGGGAGCGCTCCTCCCGGCCGGCCCCCGCCTTCGACCGGAAGGTGATCACCTCGTGGAACGGCCTCACCCTGGCGGCCCTCTCCCGCGGCGCCCTGCTGCCGGGAGGCCGCCGGTACCAGGAAGCGGCGGCGGACCTGGCGGAGTTCCTCTGGGATCATCATCGAAATACCGCCGGCGAGCTGCTGCGGGTCTCCCAGGACGGAGCCGCCGAGGGAGCCGCGGTGCTCGAGGATCACGCCTTCTTCGCGGAGGGCCTGCTGCTGCTGTACCAGGCCAGCGGCGAGGTGCGCTACCTGCAGCGGGCCCTGCAGCTCGCGCAGCAGGCCGTCGCGGACCACGGCGGTCCTGGTCCGGGCTATGCGATGGCGCGTCGGGACCAGGCGCAGCCCCTCGGACCGCGGGCGGACCTCCACGACGGGGCGACGCCCTCGGGGAGCGCCACGCTGGTGCGGATCCTGGTGCTGCTGGCCGCGCTGACGGGGCGGGACGAGCTGCGCCGGGAGGCCGCCGATCGGCTGGCCGCGGTCGCCCCCCTGCTGGCCCGTTCGCCCCTGGACCTGGCCGGCTGGCTGGAGGTGGCGTTGCTGCTCGACGGCCCGCTGCGGCAGGTGGTCGTGGCCGGTGACCCCACTGCGCCGGCCACGGCTGCCCTGCTCGCGGCGGCCCGGGGCCTGCTGGCCAGCCACGTGGTCGTCCTCGCGGTCCCGGCGTCCGGACCGGGAGAGGCGCTGCGCGCGCTCTGCCCGGCGAGCGCCGGCAAGGGGGCCCGCCCGGAGGAGGTGCTCGCCTTCGTCTGTGAGCACGGCACCTGTCGGCAGCCGACCAGGGACCCGGCGGAGCTGCGGCGGCAACTGCTCGCCGGTCACCACGGCTGATCTCACGGTCCCGGCCTTCGGGCCGTCGTGCGGCGCCCGGCCCCGGACAGCCGTGCGGGACCGCGTGGCGTGCTGGCCTGCTGGCGCAGGATTGGATCCGGGCCCTTTCACCTTGCTACAATCTTCGACTTCGGCTCCTCCCTGGCGCCAGCCGGGCGGGAGCCTCCGTGGTAGGCGAGGGAGGCATGGTGGAGCGGCAGGTGCCCGTGGGCGACGAGGTGGTGAGGCTGCCCGGTGATCCTTCCCCCGAGCCGGCGGTCGCCGGGGAGCCGTCCGTGGGGGAGTCTCCGGGGGAGGGCCGCTGGTCCGAGCGGCACCTCCCGGAGCTGTTCGCCAGGCTGCGGGACGGGGTCGCGGTGGTCGACCTCACCGGGCGCTTCCTGGAGGCCAACCCCCAGCTCGTCCAGCTCCTCGGCTACTCCGAAGAGGAGCTGCGGGAGCTGACCCTCTGGGACGTGACCCCCGAGCGGTGGCAGGCGCTGGAATCCTGGATCCTGCAGAACCAGGTGCTGCGGCGGGGCTGGTCCGACCCCTTCGAGAAGGAGTACCGGAGCAAGGACGGGGTGGTCTTCCCCGTCGAGGTCACCGCCTACCCCCTCGACGACGGCGCGGGGCAGATCACGGGTTTCTGGGCCTTCGTGCGGGACATCAGCGACCGGCGGCGAGCCGAGGAGGGCGTCCAGGCCTCGGAGGAGATGTTCCGGCTGCTGATCTCGGCCACCTCCGACGGCATCCTCGTGGCCCACCCGCAGAGCGGGCAGTTCGTCTTCGGGAACCAGGCGAGCTGTCGGCTACTCCGCAGCTCACCGGGGGAGCTGCGGAGCCTCACCCTCGCCGAGATCGTCGGGCCGGAGGACCGGCCGAAGCTCGACGCCGCGGTCGCGCGCCTCGCGGCCGAGGCCGACCATGCGCTCCTCGATCTCCTGCTGCGCCGGCGGGACGGCTCCACCCTCCCCGTGGACCTCTCCCTCTCCCTGGTCCGCCTGGGGGAGACGCCCTACCTCCTCGTCAGCCTGCGGGACACCACGGAGCGCCGCAAGCTGGCGCTGGAGACCCAGCGGGCCGAGCGGCTCGATGCGATCGGGCTGCTCGCCGGGGGAATCGCTCACGATTTCAATAACATCCTGATGGCGATCCTCGGTCGGATCTCCCTGGCCCGGTTGCAGGCCGATCCCGCGGGATCCCTCGCCGTCCTCCTCGGCGAGGCGGAGCAGGCGACCTTCCGGGCCCGGGATCTGACCCAGCAGTTGCTGACCTTCGCCAGCGGGGGTGCGCCCGTCCGCCGGCCGGTCGCGGTGGACACGCTGCTCCGGGCCGAGCTCCCCGTCGACCGTCCGGGGCCGGGGCTCCAGTGGCGTCTCCTGCTGCCGCCGGGCCTCTGGACCGTGGACGTGGACCAGGCGCAGATCGCGCAGGTGCTCCGCAACCTGGTGCAGCACGTCCGCCAGGAGGCTGCCGGGGCGGGGGAGCTGGTGGTCGCGGCGGCCAACTTCGAGTGCGGGCCGGACGCGGGCCTCTCCCTGGCGCCCGGCCGCTACGTCCGGGTCTCCTTCACCGACCATGGGCCCGGCTTTTCGGCGGAGCGCCTCGCCCGGCTGTTCGATCCCTACTACGCCACCCAGGAGTCGGGGCCCGGGCTGGGCCTCGCAGTCGCCTTCTCGGTCCTCAAGAAGCACGACGGCCTGCTGCACGTCGAGTCCACCCCCGGGGTCGGCTCGACCTTCCACCTCTACCTGCCGGCGGTGGTCCGGGAAGTGCGTGGCGCGGACCGGCCGGTGGCCGGGTCTCCCTCCGGGCCCCGGCGGGTCCTGCTGATGGACGACGACGCCGACGTGCGGAAGGTCGCGTCCCAGCTCCTCGTGGCCCTCGGCTACGAGGTGCTCGCCGCGGCAGAGGGGGAGGAGGCCCTGCGGCGGCACCAGGAGGCCCGGGCCGAGGGGCGTCCCTGCGACGTGGCGATCCTCGATCTCACCGTCCCCGGCGGTCTGGGCGGGCTCGGCTGCGCCCGGCGGCTCCAGGAGGTCGACCCCTCGCTGCCGATCCTCGTCGCGAGCGGTTACTCCGCGGCGGCGGTGATGGCCGAGCCCCTCAGCCACGGGCTCGCCGCGGTCCTCATGAAGCCCTACCGGCTGGCCGAGCTGCGGCAGGTCCTGCAGGACGTGCTCGGGAGACCCCGGGCCCCCGCACACCCACCGGCCGGGTAGGCCGTCCGCCTCGCGGTGGCCGCGCGGGAGGGGCGGCTCCGGTGCGGGCGCCGCGCCGCTCGCCCTTGCGCCGGCGCGGGCTTCGTGGTGGGATACGCCCAGACGTCGGAGGTGCCGAGATGGACGAGATGCGTCGTGTGCTCGAGGAGCTGCTCGCAGCCCAGGTCCTGGACATCGCCTTGCGCCTGGAGGCCCGCAACGTGCGCGGGGAGGGGCCGGTGCCCGAGACCTTCCTGCGGGAGGCCGTGAGCCTGGTGCGCCAGAACCGGGAGGGCATCCTCGAGGCCTTGCGGGCGCCCGCGCCGGAAGAGCAGCCGGTGGAGCTGAAGGCGGGCAGCAACGCCAACCTCGCCGCGGCCAAGCGGATGTCCAAGAAGCAGCAGCGGTATGATCTCAAGGGGGGGCTGTTCTAGGAAGGGGGGCGGGGCCGCCCGGGAGCCTCCACGGGCAGCCCGCGCCCGGCGGGGCTCAGGGCCGGTCCTTGCTCCAGGTGGTCCAGAGCTGGTCGCAGGCCTCCTTCAGCGGCCCGTAGATCTGCTGGATCTCCGCCTCGGTCCAGTCGCTGGGCGGCTTGCGCAGGAAGGTCGTCTTGTCCTGGCGGTTGTCGAAGCGGGCCACCGGGACGTGGAAGACCTGCTCGCCCTTCTCGACCCGGATCGTGCCGGGCACGTCCGAGGTGTCGATCAGGTACGCCATGTCGTCGCAGCCGTACTCCTCCCGCATCACGGACTCGGGGGTGCCGTGGAAGAGGATCGAGCCCTGGCCGTCGGGCCGGGCGCGCTCCCGGTTCTTCCGGCGGCTCTCCTCGGGGTCGACCCAGATGTACAGGATGGCTGCCCGCTGGAGGATCTCGTCGGAGAGCTGCTGCAAGGCGTACTGGTAGCCGTGGTGGCCGGTGAGCGGCATCGTCGCGCCCTGGGGGCCGCCCCGGGCGAACTCGATGACCACCGTCTTGTCCTCGAGGGATGCTGGGGTGTTGGCCGCCTTCTCGAGGAAGAGCTGACGGGCCTCTCCCTCCAGCATGTCCGCGAGGCGGCCCTGCATCGCCAGGGGGAGGCTGCGGATCTTGCCCGCGCCGCCGGCGCGCTCGCTGGCCGCGTCGAGCCGCTGGAAGAGCCGGTGCGTGGCCCGCTCCGGCTTCTCCCCGTAGGCATCCTGCAGGTCCTGGAAGTCTTCGTTGAGGAGCTGGATCAGCGCGCCCCACTCGTGGCCGTCCATGAAGGGGCCGTTGCGGCCGCCGTCGTCGTCGTCCCGGTGGTAGACCTTGGGGCGCCCGAGCTTGAGCAGCTCCTCGTCGACGCGTAGCTGCATGTGCACGTACGGGTAGTCGTCGATCTGGACCGTGGGCCCCATGTGGAAGCCCTCCGGATCCTTGTGCGTCAGGAAGTTGCGGACCTCGCTCTTGCCCGATGCAGGCAGGGCGAGCAGGAGCAGCGTGTCGAAGTACTTGGGCATCTCCACTCCTTCGTGCGGGACGACCCCGGGCGGGCCAGGGTCCACCCTCCATCCTCGTGACGCGCAACCTACCCCGAGCCGCGTCCCGCGCGCAAGCGGCCTGGAGCCGCTGCCCCACCCGGCATGGCCGGGTCCATCCCGACGGGCGATCCGGGACGCGGCCAGATCGGCTATGCTCGGCGCGCCCGAGGATGGCGTCTGCAGGAGGTCGGGATGAGTTTGCGCCAAGATTTTTGGTACCAAAGTCGCATCTTCCTCCTCCTGTCCGTGGCCTCGCTCGGCGGGTGCGCGGCCTCGGTCGCGGCCCATCCGGCCTCCTCCCCCCCGCCGTCTCCGGCCGTGTTGGCGGTCCCCGGCGACGCGGACCTGGCGCGGACGCGCGACTTGCAGGCGGCCGGGATCGATCCGGCGCGCCTGCGCTGCCGACCGGTCACCGTCTGGAGCACCAGCCTGCGCGCCGAGAGCCAGGCCGCGGCCGCGGAGCTCCTCGAGCACCTCCGCCCCCGGCTGGGCGAGCTCGCGCCGGAGCAGCAGGCCGCCCTGGCGGACGAGCTGCGGGAGCTGGTCATGTGGCGGCTGGTGCGCTACGAGCTGCTGCAGGGCGAGAACCACAACTTCGGCGTCCTGCCCTTGCGGGGCCGCACCTGGACCGATGCCCAGGGCAAGCCCCACCCCCTGCTGATCTTCCGCACGGGGCTGACCCCCCGCCCGGCGGCCCCCGACTCCTGCTTCGGCAGCCTGCTGGCCGAGGGTGGCGTGCGCCACGTCGTCAACCTCTTCGACGGGGACATCCCCGCCGCGGATCTGGTGGCCGCGGAGCGGACCGCGGCCGCGGCGGCCGGGGCGAGCTACTTCGCGGCCGAGGACGGTGGTGCGTACGGGACCTGGCGCGACCTGCTGAAGCGTCACCCGGAGCCGGGTGAGCCGCGCACCCGGGCGACCCTGGCGGTGGCCCGGCTGATCCGGGAGCAACTGCTGGCGCCCGGGGGCGAGCCGCCGCGCGGCAACCTCCACGTCCACTGCGGCGGCGGGATGCACCGCACGGGCATGGTCCTCGGCGTCGTCGATCGCTGTCTCAACGGCAGCTCGCCGGAGGAGGTGCGCCGCCGTTACCGGGCCCACGTGGACTACCGGGACGAGGCCCACCCGGGCGGGGCCGAACCGGAGAACCTGCGATTCATCGAGGAGTTCGATTGCCGGCTGCTCGAGGGGCCGCTGCCGGCGGCGAGCTGAGGGGCGGGGATGCGGGCGAAGGGTGACCTTCGCCCTGCGCTCGGTGCTAAAAGACCACTCATTGTGAGGCGCACATGTCGAGGATCACCTTGCTGGGGACCGGGATGATGGGGACCGCGCTGGCCGTGCCCTTGCTCGACCGGGGGCATCGGCTGCGCGGGGTCGGCACGCACCTCGACGAGGCCATCGTCGAGGCCTTGCGCCGTGAGGGCGTGCACCCGGGGCTGCGGGTCCGGCTTCCCCCCGGGGGCAGCTATCACCCGCTGGCCGAGCTGGCCGAGTGTCTGGAGGGGGCGGAGCTCGTGGTCCTGGGCGTCTCCTCCCACGGGGTCGGCTGGGCGGCTCGCACCCTCGCCCCCCTGCTCCCGCGGGGAGTGCCGGTGCTCATGGTGGCCAAGGGGTTGCGCTGGGAGCGCGATCACCTCACGGTGCTGCCCGACCATTTCCGGCGGGAGCTGGGCCCCGCGGGCGTCGACCGGCCGGTGGCGGCCATCGCCGGCCCTTGCATCGCGGGGGAGCTGGCCCGCCGGGTCCCGACCTGCCCGGTCTTCACGGGGACCGACCGGGAGCTGCTGGAGGAGCTGGTTTCCCTGGTACGAACGGACTATTATTCCCCGCGGGTGTCCCTGGAGCTCGTGGGCTGTGAAGTCTGCGCGGCGCTGAAGAACGGGTACGCGCTGGGCGTCGGCTTCGGGGCCGGGCTGCACGAGCGTGAGGGCGGCGAGCGGGGGGCCAGCGTCGCGTGGCACAACCTGGAGGCTGCGGTCTTCGCGCAGGCGATCGCCGAGATGGCGCGCCTGGTGGAGCTGGCGGGGGGCGCGCCCCACCTGGCCCATGGGCTGCCCGGCGCCGGGGACCTGATGGTCACGTGCCAGGGGGGGCGGACCGGCCGCTTCGGCCGCTGGCTCGGCCTCGGGCTCTCGTTGCCGGAGGCCATCGCCCGCATGGAAGGCGCGACCCTCGAGTGTCTCGACGTCATCGCCTGCCTCAGCGAGGCGCTGCCTTGCTGGGAGGCCGCGGGGCGGCTCTCCCCGGAGGAGCTGCCGTTGCTCCGGCACCTCGCCGAGGTGGTCTTGCAGGGCCGTCCGGTGCAGCTCCCCCTGGAGCGGCTACACTAGCGTCGGGAGCCGCTCCAGCCGCCGCCGAGCTCCTGGAGGATCGAGGCCGCGTCCCCGCCCGGCGCGTCGATGACGAGCACTCCCTCCTCGGGCGGGGCCGGGGGCGCGGTCGCGGGGACCTCGCGGCGGCGGCCGGGGGCCGGGGGGGGCGGGGGAGCGAACGCCTCGTCCTGGCGGGGACCGAGGGTGGCCTCCGCCTTCCAGCGGAGCAGGGTCTCGTCGGGCCCCTCGGGCGCGGGGCCCGCCGGCTCGTCGCCAGGCCGCACGAAGCCGCCCCGGGTGTCCAGCCAGCGCCGGTAGCGGGCGTAGGTCCACATCCCCTCCTTGCCGCCGGTCTCCAGCACCGAGGGGAGCTTGTAGAACTCCTGCTGGCGGATCACGCCCTTGGCCCCGGAGGACGGCAGCAGGACCTCGCACTCGGGGACCCGCAGCTCCAGCTCGGGCCGGAAGACGAGCTGCTGGCAGACGACGCCGACCAGCACGTCGGCCAACTGGGAGGCGACGCTGGGCTGCTGCGTCGCGGGGAAGGCCAGCACCAGCCGCTGGAGGGCCTCGGCCACCGAGGACGAGTGCAAGGTGGCCAGCACCAGGTGGCCGGTCTCGGCGGCGTTGAGGGTGAGCTGCATCGTCTCGGGCTCGCGCAGCTCGCCGACCATGATGACGTCCGGGTCCTCCCGCAGGGCGTCGAGGAGACCCTGGGCGAAGCTCGGGGTGTCGCGGCCGACCTCCCGCTGGCGGATGAAGGCCTGGCGAGGGCGCAGGGCGTACTCCACCGGCTGCTCGATGGTCAGGATCAGCCGGGGCTGGGCCAGGTTGATCTCCTGGAGCAGGGCCGCGAGGGTCGACGATTTGCCGGAGCCGGTCGGACCGGAGATCAGCACCAGCCCGTGCGGCTGGTGGGCGAGTCGACGCAGGTCGGGGTGCAGGTTCAAGGAGTGTAGCGTCGGGAGGGTCGCGGGCAGCAGGCGCACGGCCAGACCGACCCCGCGCATGGAGTGCAGGGCGTTGATCCGGCAGCGCACCCCGGCGAGGGTGAGCGCGAGGTCGAAGGAGCGGCGCTCCCGGAACTCGGCCCACTGCCGCTCCGGGACGACCTGCTGCACCATGGCCAGCAGCACCGGTGCGGGCACGGGTTCGCCCACGCTGCGCAGCCCGCCCCGGACTCGCAGGGTCGGCGGGAGACCCGCCTCCAGGTGCAGGTCCGAGGCGCCGTGCCGTCGCGCCTGTTCGACCAGGTCTTCCAGCCGCATTCGTTCCTCCCGGTCCCTCGTGGCGGTCGCCCGAGGGTCAACCGGGTCCGGGACGGGATTGTTCCCCGGTGGGGCGGCTCCGCTGGTCGCGGGCCCTCGCCCGGGCTGCCTCCCGACGGGCGGCCGTGAGGTCCCGCCGGCCCCGCTGGCCGCTCTGCCCGAGCGTCCTCGTGGACCTTGCCTCCGGCCCGGGGAGACCCTAGTTTGAACCGATCGGCAGGGTGCCGGGCGTGGCCTGCGAAGTGGCCGGTGCAGGGAACCGAGGAGTGAGGATGCGCAACCGTTGGTTGGGGTGGTCGAGCGGCGCTCTGGTCTTGCTCTCGCTGGCGGGGGGGGCCGCCCTGGCAGACGTCGGTAGCCCCGATGGGGGCCTCGGCGAGGACTCCGGGGGAGGGGCGGATGCGGCCGGGCCGTCCGACGAGGACGGCGGGGAGCCGGACGCCGGGGGCGAAGGCGAGGGGGAGGGCGAAGGCGAGGGAGAGGGCGAAGGCGAGGGAGAGGGCGAAGGCGAGGGGGAGGGCGAAGGCGAGGGGGAGGGCGAGGGCGAAGGGGAGGGCGAGGGCGAAGGGGAGGGCGAAGGGACCGAGGGCGAGGGCGAAGGTGCGGAAGGGGAGGGCGAAGGTACCGAGGGCGAGGGCGAAGGTGCAGAGGGTGAAGGAGAAGGTGAGGGGGAGGGCGAGGGGGAGTTCGCGACGGTCTGCACCGACTCGGACAGCTACCCGATCCGGCTCTGCCGGACGACCCCCGAGGGAGAGGACAAGGCCGCCGCGCTGCTGCTCTTCGCCGAGACGGTCTGGGAGGTGCTGGTCGAGGAGCTGGGCCTCGCGCCCGCCTGGCGGGTGCTGGCCGAAGGCGAGGCGCCGGAGCCGGGGCTGCTGCTGTACCTCAACGACGTCGGCGACTCCGGGGCCGCGCTGCAGTACGTCGCCGACGTGCCCGCGACCCCCCAGGCCGACTGCGCGGTGCAGATCCAGATCAGCCGGCGGTATCCCGACTGGCCCCAGAAGCTCCAGCTCCTGCGCGCCTTACCGGCCGCCTTGCTGGCCGCGGAGGACTGCGCGGAGCCGCGGGTCGAGGCCGTCTCCATGTACTTCGCCCTGCAGCTCTTCGAGGCCGTCGGCATGGGCACGGCGGTCGACAACCTGAGCTGGATGAGCTCCCACTTCCTCTCTCTGGTGCAGAGCAACCCCGAGCTGGCCCTCGACTACGCCGCCACGAGCCTCATCGAGATGGAATCCTTCCCGTACGGCATGGCCTTGTTCGCGATGTTCCTCGACGAGCGCTGGGGGGAGGGTGACGGGCGGCTGCTGGCGAGCCTGTTCCGCAACGGGCAGCAGCCGGGGACCCTCCAGTTCCGACGCAACCAGCCCTTCCTCGAGGAAGGGGAGAACGAGCCCGACCTCTTCGATGCGCTCGACACCATCCTCGAGCCCCAGGGCTCCAGCTTCTGGGGGGCCGTGGAGGAGTTCAGCCTCTGGCGCTTCTTCACCGGGGGCTTCGCGGATGGGGAGCACCTGGGCTATGCCGAGCAGATCCCCCGCGTGGCCGTCGCCGCGCAGCACGCCCTGAGCGAGCTGCCGCTTCTGGGGCAGTCGCCGGCGCGGGCCCCGATGGAGACGGGGACCTCGTACATCGGCCTCGACCTCGATCTCGACACCGCGGCCATGGCCCAGGACCGGCTCCTGCTCGAGGTGACCTCCGGCGGCGACGACGGCTGGTACCTCGCGGCCATCGTCCTCGAGGAGTCGGGCATCCTGAAGATCGTCGATGGCGAGTTCTCCGGCGGCAAGGCCACGCTCCTCGTCGACGGGATCGAGTCGGCCTACAGCGTCGTCTTCGCGGTGACCGCGCTCGGTGACCGGCTCCACGATCCCGACGACGAGGAATGGGTGCCGATCCCCTTCCGCTACAACCTCACCATCGTCCGTCACCCGGTCGTGGAGTCCCTCCTTCCCCGGCAGTTGCCGCAGGGCACCACCGGGGCCGCCCTCATCGTCGAGGGAGACGGCTTCGAGGCGGGCCTCGCCGCGAACCTGGGAGAGGGCATCACGATCAAGCGGCTGCTCCTCGATCCAGGGGAGCAGCAGTTGATGCTCGAGGTGGACGTCGCCCCGGATGCTCCCCTCGGCGGGCACGGGCTTCAGCTCACTCACCCGCAGGG
>JAVEVO010000193.1:0-11909 GCA_034005005.1 Myxococcota bacterium | reverse complement strand
GGCTCCGTGGGCGAAGGCGTAGGGACCGAGGGCGAGGGCGAGGGCGCGGAGGGAGAGGGCGAAGGGACCGAGGGCGAGGGGGAGGGCGCGGAGGGTGAGGGCGAGGGGACCGAGGGTGAGGGGGAGGGCTCGTGCGTGCCCTCGGACGACGAGGACCTCACCTGCGACGATCAGGACGACGACTGCGACGGGGAGACCGACGAGGACTGTCCCCCGCGGCTGGTCTTCGAGGACGAGGAGCTGGACTTCGGCGACGTGCGCGTCGCGCTGGACCACGTGACGCGGCGGACCCGCGTGGTCAACCAGGGCGTCTTGCCGGCCACGGGCCTGATCCTCGCGCTCTCCGGCGAGGCGTCCGGCTTCGAGATCCTCCTGGACGAGGTCGAGAGCTGCCCCTGGCAGGCGACCCTGGGCAAGGGGCAAGGCTGCCTGGTGAAGGTGCGCTTCACCACGGACTCCCCGGGTCAGCGCCAGGCGATGCTGGAGGCCAGCGCGGCCAACGCCCCGACCGCGTGGTCCGCCCTGCGGGCCACCGGCATCGCGTACACCTCCTTCGGCGAGCTGGCCGAGGCCTACCCGTACGCCGGGTACTCCCTCGGCGATCGTGACGGGGGCTACCGGGGGCACGCCCTGGCGAGCGACGGTGAGGTGTTCTGGATCGCGGGGGCCGCGCCGAGCGGGGCCGCCGCGGCCTTCGACACCGCCGTGTGGAAGGTCTGGGTCGACGAGGACGGCGAAGGGCACCGCGCCTCCGGCTTCCCCCTCGCGCTGGACGCCCTGGACCTCGACCGCACCGACGAGGCGCGGGGCATCGCCCTGGTGGAGGACGGCGCCTGGGTGGCCGGCTTCCATACGGCCGCCCAGTGGGACCAGCAGATCAGCCTGTGGCACGTGGCCCTCCAGGGCGAGAACGCGCCCGCGGAGGCCACCTGGCACGAGGCCATCGACCTGCCGGAGGGCAGCGAGCAGGCCGCGGACCTCGTCGTGGACGACGGGGGCGGAGTCTGGCTCACGGGGTCGTTCTTGCCCGCGGGGGCGGCGGCCGGGGACACCTTCCTCTTCCTCGTGCGCTGGGATCCCACCGCCAGCGCCGTGACCCAGCAGGTCGTGCGGACGGCGGCCGTCGCCGGGACCTTCGAGAGCGGGGCCGCCCTGGCCCTGGATCGGACGCGCAACCTCCTCTGGATCGCCGGTAGCCAGCGATTCGCCCCTGACGGCCAGCCGGCGCAGCACCAGCTCGCGCTCTGGCAGTACGACCTTCAGGGACGGCCGACCAACGGGTATCCGCGGCTGTCGCCGGGCTGTCCGGGCTGCAAGGCCAGCGCCACGGATCTCGTCCTCGACGAGGCGGGAAATGTCTGGGTCGCTGGCTGGGTCAGCGATGCGGCCGCGGGCGACCGCTGCGCGTTCTGGAAGTTCACGGACGCGGGCGCGCTGGCCGACGGCTTCCCGCGGGTCATGGACAACGTCACGGCCGATCGCGACTGGCAGGGCTGCCAGGCCCAGGCCATCGCCCTGGCGCCGGACGGCTACCTCTGGGCCACGGGCTGGGCCAGGACGGCGGCAGAAGACGAGGACCTCGTCCTCTGGAAGCTCGACGACCAGGGCGAGCCCCGCCACGGCCTCCCCCGCACCTTCGACGACCGCGAGGACGGTCGGGGCGCGGACTGGGGCCTGGACCTGCTCGTCGACGCGGCCGGGCGGGTCTGGGTCAGCGGCTTCTCCGCGAGCGGTGGGGGCAGCGACAACGACGAGGTCACCCTCTGGAAGTTCGAGTGAGAGCCGACTCTCGGCCTACCGCGCCCGCTCGCTGAGCCGCGTCGCCAGCTTGCGGGTCTGCTCGAGCAGCAGGGAGCCCAGGTCGTCGTCGATCCAGGCGTCCGCGAGCCGGCGGGCCCAGGACGACGGGCCGGGGGGGCGCTCCAGGCCCCGGTAGCCCAGGGTCATGCCGTGCTTCTTGAGCATCTCGTCGCGGAACAGGGGGTTGTAGGCGAAGTAGGTCGCCAGGCTCCAGAGGTCCTTGCTGTTGGTCTTCCGGTCCGTGGCCCGGCGCAGGATCTGCGGGATGCTGCTGTGGCGCAGGCGGGCCTCGAGGCCCAGCTCACCGAGCTGCTCGGGGGTCAGCAGCTTGGGCCGGAACCCGGCGAGGCCGAACCGGTAGTCGTCGTGCAGCCACCACTTGCCCCCGTACAGCAGGCGGCCCTCCTCCTGCATCCGGGCATAGAAGGGCGTGGACGGGTAGGGCATGAGGATGTTGAACGCGGAGAACGCGAAGCGCCGGGAGAGCGCCCAGTCCACGGTCTCGCGGATCGACGCCACCGTCTCGTGGTCGTAGCCCAGCAAAAACGCCGCCCAGATCATCAGCCCCGACGCCCGGATCCGCTCCGCCACCTCGTCGTAGCTGCCGTAGGCGAGGTTGCCCGGCTTGTTCATCCGCCGCAGGTCCGCGGGGTCGCGGGACTCGAAGCCGACCACCAGGCCGGCGCAGCCGCTCGCGAGCATCAGGTCCATGAGCGCGGGGTCGCCGGAGAAGTCGAGGCTGGCCTGGGCGGTCCAGCGGAGCTTCAGGGGGATCAGGGCCCGGAACAGCTCGCGAGCCGCGGGCAGGTCCGCGATCAGGTTGTCGTCCACGAAGAAGACGAGCCGCCGGCCGTCCCGCTCCAGCTCGGCGATCACGTCCCGGACGGGACGGGTGACGAAACGTCCACGATAGATGGTTCCCGTGGCGCAATAGTCACAGCGATTGCGGCAGCCCCGGCTGAACTGGGTCAGGGCCACGGGCAGGTAGCGCTTGCCCTGGAACACGGACCGGTCGACGCGGTAGTCGTAGGGGGCCGGGAGCTGTCTGGTCCCTTCGTCATGGGGTGCTGCCGAACAAGGCGCCGCCGCGTAGCGCGGCTGCAGGGCGCCCCGGGCCGCGTCCGCGAGGATCGTCGCCCAGTCCGCGTCCGTGTCGCCGAGCGCGACCGCGTCCGCATGGGCCGCGGCCTCCTCGGGGATCATCGTTGCGTGCACCCCGCCGAGTACGACCTTCACGCCGCGGCTGCGGAAGCGGTCCGCGATCTCGTAGGCCCGGCGCGCGGTGTAGATCTCCACGTCGACGCCGACGAGGTCCCAGGGCTCACCGTAGGGCACGGGCTCGAAGCGGTCGTCGACGAGCACGACCTCGTGCCCCGGCGGGGTGAAGCCCGCGAGCACCGCGAAGGTCAAGGGCTCCATGCGGCCCCGGTCGAGGTAGGGCCGGCCGCCCACCAGGCCCATGTTCGGCTTGATCAGCAGGATCCGCAACGCGTTCCCCCCCCTGGCGATTCTCGGCCCGAGCCGAGGTGCAGACCGGTCTTGGCGCGGATGTCGAGGCGGGAGACGAGGTTGGCCGCCAGGAACACGAGCGCGTTGTCGAGGTTCCGGGTGTGCGCGGGCGAGCCGCAGAAGCGGCGGACGATCCCACCCAGCCCGTTGAACTGCTCCCGGGCGAGCCGGCATCCTGCGGCGAGCTGCTCCGGGGTCATCCCCCGCGGGCGCAGCAAGGCCTCGTGCCAGGACACCGTCGGATCGAGCCACCAGCGGTCGTGCAGCAGCCGACCCTCCGCGAGGAGCCGGGCGTGCAGCCGCGTGCCCGGCAGGGGCAGCAGGGGGTTGAAGTTGGCGATGAACATGCGCTCCTCGAGCGCGAAGCGGGCCGTGCGCGCGAACACCCCGGGGTCGTCCTCGTCGTAGCCGAAGACGAAGGTCCCGTAGACCATGATCCCGGCCCGGCGCACCCGGGCGAGCTGCTCCCGGTAGCGCGTCACGCGGTTCACCCGCTTGCCCATCTGCCGCAGGTTGGCCTCGTCCAGGGACTCGAAGCCGAAGGTCAGGCTCTGGCAGCCGCTCCGCCGGGCCAGCTCGACGAGCTCCGGGTCGTCCGCGAAGCCGAGGTCGATCTGGCTCGACCAGCGGATCTTCAGGGGGATGATCGCGGCGAGCAGCTCCTTGAAGGCCTCCTTCTGGCCGAGCAGGTTGTCGTCCGCGAAGAAGACCCGCCGGGGCCGGGTGGCGCGCAGCTCCGCGACGACCTCCGCGACCGGGCGGTGGGCGCAGCGGCCCCCGTAGAAGGCTCGGATCGCGCAGAACTCGCAGTCGTGGGGGCAGCCGCGGCCGAATTGCACGACCTGGACCGGCAGGTAGCCCTTGCCCCGGTAGACCGAGCGGTCGGGGAGGGCCACGCTGGTCCGGGCCGGACCGGGCGCGGGGGGGGAGTAGCGCGGCTGCAGCTCGCCGGCCGCGAGGTCGGCCAGCAGGCGGGGCCAGGTCTCCTCCGCGTCCCCGCAGACGACCGCATCGACGTGCTGGGCGGCCTCGTCGGGCGCCAGGGTCGGGTGGAAGCCGCCCGCCACGACGGGCACGCCCCGGCGGCGGTACGCCGCGGCGATCTCGTAGCCCCGCAGGGCGGAGAAGGTGCACAGGGAGAGGCCGACGAGGTCGGTGGGCGCGTCGAAGGGCACCGGCTCGACGCGCTCGTCGACGGCCACGACCTGGTGCTCCCGGGGGGTGAGCGCGGCGAGGATCGCCAGGGCCAGGGGCTCCATGCGGGCCGGGCTGCGGTAGCTGCCGTCGGCCCGGTGGCCGAAGCTCGGCCGGATCAGGGTGATCTTCATTCCTCGCTCGTCGCGGGGACCGAGCCCGCGCTGGGCTTTGCCGGCGGCCAGGCTAGCACCCTCGGCGGGCGGGGTCCAGGTCACCGCCCGCACCACGGCCCTGGCCGTGCGCCCCATCCCCCCGGCGCATCAGGCCCGGCGGCACCCGGGGCCGGGTCGGAGGGCTGCCGGCCCCTCGCCGACTCCGCCGCCGCCCCGTCGCTTGACCCTGGCGTGGGGATCGCCCAGAATCGGCCCAGCTTGGATCCAGCACCTGGAGGATGGGATGAAGACCAGAGAACTAGCCTTCGCCGTGGTCGGGACTTTCGCTTGCGGTCTGCTCCTTTGGGCCTGCTGCGGCGGAGACGATGCGCCCGCACCGAGCCGCTGGGACACCAAGAGCCCGCCGGCGATCACCGAGACGGCGCCGGCGCAGCCCAGCGCGGGGGCGCCGACCGAGGCGGCCCCGGCCGCGCCGGCCGCACCCGCGGCCCCCGAGCCCGCTCCCCAGGAAGGCGGGGCGTTCAACACGTTCTTCCCCGGTGACGGCATCGACGGCGTCAGCCGGGTCTTCTCCCAGGAGAAGACCGGCTTCGCGGAGGCCAAGTTGACCAAGGACGGGACCGAGATTGCGGTCCTCTCCATCTCCGACACCGCGACCAACCCGGCCGCCCGCGGCAAGTTCGCCTCCGCGACCGACAAGCTGGATGGCCACCCCGTGGTGGTCGTCGGCAAGTCCCAGACCAGCGTGCTGGTGAAGGATCGCTACCAGGTGAAGGTCTCCTCCCAGACCCTGACCGAGGAGGAGCGCAAGACCTGGCTGCAGAAGTTCAACCTCTCCGGCCTGGCTGGCCTCTGAGCGAGCCTACCGAGCTTGGCCGTCCACTTCCCCGGTCCAGGAGTGTCCCATGAGTGACAGCACACCGATCTTCCGCGTCCTCGAGGCGCTGCCCCAGGGGGGCCTCACCGTCAACCTGCTGAAGGGGCTCGATTACCTCGTGCCGGGAGAGTGGCAGAACATCACCTCCTTCGAGGGGATGATCCGCGCCGTCTCCGGTGAGGACGACCAGTCCCTGATCCAGGCCATCGGCGAGCGGGCGCTCCAGCTCTACGCCGATCCCCAGGAGGGGTACCAGCGGGCCGTCTGGGTCTACCAGAAGCTCGACTCGGTCGACAAGGTGGCCGGGGCCGCGGCCGCGGCCCAGAAGCTCGGCGAGCGGTTCTCGGCCCTGAGCTTCATGAACAAGATCACGCCCAAGGCCGACACCACCCAGGCCATCGACGCCGGCCTCAAGTTCGCGGGCGAGCTGGTCGCGTTCTGCCTGTGCAACGGCATCCCCGGCGACCGCGTCGCCGACTTCGCCAAGTCTCTCGTCCAGTACGGCAAGGAAGACAAGATGCGCCTCGCCGCCTGGCTCGCGTTCGACTGCATCCTGCCCCTCGGGCCGGACTTCCTCGGCAAGATCACCGGGGGGCTGCAGCAGCTCACCACCAGCGCGCTCAGCGGGAACGGGATGTTCCAGCAGATCGCGAGCTATCTCCCCGGATCCATTCAGGAACAGAAGAAGCTGCTCGAGACCAACCTCGCCCAGTCGAGCGGCTTTTTGACCAACTTCGTGCGCTCGCACAACATCACCCCCCAGGGCGTGCTCGATAAGGTCAAGGGGATCATCGAGGTCACCGACGACCGGCTCGACTACGTCGCCGCGACCATCGATCTGGCGAGCAACTTCTACGAGCACACGGGCGTCCAGAGCGTCGCCCGTCGGCTGATCTCCAGGGCCTACGGCGAGATCTAGATGTGCTCGACGGGAGTCTCGATCCGGGTTGGATGAGCGGACCTCGATCGCCGTGAGAGGAACCGTTCTGCTCGGGTCTGCACACGCCGGTCTCCGGCACGACCTTGGCGCGGCGACCGCGTGTGGGAAGCGGTGAGGGATGATGGGGGGCGCGCACCCCTGGGCGCCCGCACCCTGGCTCCTCGCCTCCGCAATCCCTATACTGGGCGTGGAGGTGCACGATGCCCTACGCCGCTTCGTCCCTGCCCCGCGTCGCATCCTACCAGGACGTGCTCGACGCGCCCGAGGGCCAGAACGCCGAGATCATCGACGGCGAGCTGGTGCTCAGCCCCCGCCCGGCCGGACCGCACACCAACTGTTCGACTGGACTCGGGGCGGACCTGCGCACCTTCTTCGGTCGCCGCGGGGGCGGCGGCGGGCGCCCGGGCGGCTGGGTGATCCTGATCGAGCCCGAGCTGCACCTCGGGCCGCAGATCCTCGTCCCCGACCTCGCGGGGTGGCGCCGCACGCGGCTCCCCGACACTCCCGACGCGCCCTACATCGAGCTGGTGCCCGACTGGGTCTGCGAGATCGTCTCCCCCCGTAGCCGGGGCAGAGACCGGATGCGCAAGATGCGGATTTACGCGACGGCCGGAGTCGGCCACTTCTGGCTTGTCGATCCCGCGCTGCGCGGCCTGGAGGTCTACCGCCAGCACGAGGGCAAGTGGCTGCAGATCGAGGTCTACGAAGGGCCGATCCCCGTGCGTGCCGAGCCCTTCGACGCGGTGGAGCTGGAGATGAGCGAGTGGTGGCTGCCCGAGGCGCCGGCGACCGAGTCGGTGCACCAGGGGGCGCCCCGCTGAGCGACACGGCGCGCCTTTGGGCCGTCGCGACGTGCAGGTGAAGCGCTGCTCCGTCCAGCCGGGCTGCGGATCCGCCGCAGGCCTGCGGAGTGGCCGAAGTGGCGGTGGTCGTCGACGCGCGGCTCGAGGCGCCCCGCGCTGCGCACCCTGTCGGCCAGCTCGCAAAGCCGGCGCGCCGTCTGTTGCCGGGCGGGACTTCGCCCGACCCGGTGTGCCTCGCCAAGAATCAAGCCGGTTGCCAGATCGGGCGCTGCGGCGAGACTGCGATGGTGCGGGCCGCCGAGTCGTCCATGCCGGCCTTCGGCGTCGCGCTGATCGTCTTCGGTGGGCTGCTCTCGACGATGTCCGCGCTCAACGCCACGGTGATGGCCGCCTCCCGGGTCGCCTTCTCGATGGGCCGCAACCGCTGGCTCCCGGCCAAGCTCGGCCTGATCGACCCCCTTCGCCGGACCGCGCGGATCGCCATCTTCCTCACCGGCGCGATCTTGCTCTCCGTCGCGGTCCTGCTGCCGCTGGAGACGGTCGGATCAGCGGCTAGCCTGATGTTTTTACTGATCTTCTCGATGGTCAACCTGTCGGTGATCGCGCTGCGGCGTATCGTGGACCCCTGCCGTGCATGCGGCCGAGAAGGCCTGTGTGAGCCGATCACCGCATGGGTGGCTGACGAGCCGACGAGCTGACGCTCTCGACCACCACCCTCGTGGTCCACGCGAGGGAAGCACGCGGCGCGAGGGCCGAGGGCTGGACACCGCCCTGCTCGGACCGCTACCCGACCCTGTCCTCGGGTGCCTCGCGGGCGGTGCAATGACCGGGGCTCCGACCGGGGTGCCCGGCTACCGCGGTCGAGACGAGAAAGGGCCTTGAGGCTTCTTGTGCGGCCGCCCGCTGCAGCAGGTTCTCGGCCACCGGGAACGCATGGTTCGAGTTCGTGGTGCGTCTGCTCAGCCTGCGCCTTGTGCTCGTCCGTGAACGTCCGGCGGTCTTTCTTCGGCTTCGTGGACTTCCTCAGGCAGTCGTGTCGTGTGCTCGTGCTCGTGCTCGTGCTCGTGCTCGTGCTCGTGCTCGCCCCTCGCTCCTCGCTCCTCATTCCTCGTTCCTTCCCTCGGGGCCCAGCCTTGACTCCCCCTCGTCCGATCCGTTAGGTTGCCACGCGTCTGGCCGACCGCGGCCCCGGGAGAGGAAGGGACTGGTGTCCCGACTGGTCTTCAAAACCAGGAGCGGGCGGATAACACTGTCCGTGGCAGGTTCGATTCCTGCCCTCTCTGCCTCTGGCCCTGTCCCGCGAAGGGGCGCATGAACGAGCAGCTCCACGAGAACCTCCGTCGGCTCCCCGGCGTCGATCGGCTCCTCCGCCACCCGCGACTGGTGGCCGCGACCCAGCGCCATGGGCTCGAGCTGGTCAAGGCCGCGGCCCGGGAGGCCATCGACACGGCCCGGCGGCGCCTCCTCGCGGACGGTGCGGCTGGCGTCGCCGCCTCCCTGGACGAGATCGTCGACGCGGTGGAGCGCCGCTGCCAGGTGCTCGCCGCGCCGACCCTGCGGGCCGTCGTCAACGCGACGGGCATCTTGATCCACACCAACCTCGGGCGGGCCCCCCTCGGCCCGCGGCTCCTCGCGGACATCCTCCCCGTGCTCTCCGGCTACTGCAACCTCGAGCTGGACCTGGCCACGGGTGGTCGCGGGGAC
Source organism: Myxococcota bacterium (assembly GCA_034005005.1). Taxonomy (GTDB): domain Bacteria; phylum Myxococcota_A; class JAVEVO01; order JAVEVO01; family JAVEVO01; genus JAVEVO01. Next base: position 2,966 of record JAVEVO010000193.1, on the reverse strand, counting down.
CGGCTGGGCCACGTCGGGGAGCTGCTCGCGGCCATCACCGGGGCCGAGGACGCGCTCGTCGTCAACAACAACGCCGCGGCCCTGGTGCTGACCCTGTCCACCCTGGCCAGCGGCCGGGAGGTCGTCGTCTCCCGGGGAGAGCTCGTCGAGATCGGCGGCTCCTTCCGCATCCCCGAGATCCTCGCCACCTCGGGGGCCGTGATGGTCGAGGTCGGCACGACCAACCGGACCCGACTCGCCGACTACGCCCGGGTGCTCGGCGACCGCACCGCCCTGCTGCTGAAGACCCACACCTCCAACTTCGAGATCCGGGGCTTCACCGAGGCGCCGTCCCTCGCGGAGCTGGTCCAGCTCGGCCGGTCTCACGGCCTCCCCGTGGTCTACGACATCGGCTCCGGCCTGCTGCGCAAGCCGGCGGGGCTGCCGCTCGACGACGAGCCCGACGTGCGCGCGGCCCTCGCCCAGGGCGTCGACCTGGTGACCTTCAGCGGGGACAAGCTGCTCGGCGGCCCGCAGGCGGGAGTCGTGGCCGGGCGCCGGGAGCTCGTGGCGCGCCTGGCCCGGGCGCCCCTGATGCGCGCCCTGCGGGTGGGCAAGCTGACCATCGCCGCCTTGACCAGCGCGGCCCGCTGCTACCTCGACGATCGCCAGCTCTCCTCCCTGCCCCTGTTCTCCCGGCTGGAGACCCCGCCCGAGGTCTTGCGCTCCCGGGCTGCGAAGCTGCGGGAGCTCTTCACTGCCCGGGCGGTCCCGGCGACCCTGGTGGAGAGCCGGGGGCGCTGCGGCGGCGGGACCCTGCCGGGGCTCGAGCTCCCGAGCCAGGCCGTGGTGCTCGGCTTCCCCGAGGTCCCCCGGCCGCGGCGCGGCGAGGTCGCGGACCGCCTGTTCCACCTCCTGCTCGACGTCGAGCGGCCGATCCTCGCGGTCTTGCGCCAGGGCGAGCTGGTGTTCGACGTGCTCACCCTCGACGAGGCCGACCTCCTCCACGTCGCGGACACGGTCGCGATCAATCGTCCTTTGGCCCTATGAAACACATCATTCTTGGTACCTCTGGCCATGTGGACCACGGCAAGACCGCCCTGGTCCGGGCCCTCACCGGCATCGAGTGCGACACCCACCGGGAGGAGCGCGAGCGGGGGATCACCATCCACCTCGGCTTCGCCCACTACCAGCTCCCGAGCGGCGAACGGATCGGCATCGTCGACGTCCCCGGGCACCGGGATTTCATCCACACCATGCTGGGCGGAGCCAGCGGGATCGACGCGGTCCTGCTGGTGATCGCGGCGGACAGCGGCGTGATGCCCCAGACCCGGGAGCACATGAAGATCATGGAGCTGCTCGGGGTCACGCAGGGCCTGGTGGTGATCACCAAGGTCGACCTCGTGCCCGAGGAGCTGCTGGAGATCTGCGAGCTGGACGTGCGGGATTTCCTCGCGGGCTCCTTCCTCGCCGAGGCCCCGCTGCTGAAGGTCTCGGCGAAGACCGGGCGGGGGATCGACGAGCTCCGGGCCGCGCTCGGGCGGCTGGTCGACCAGGTGGCGGAGCGGCCCGCCGCGGGGATCTTCCGTCTGCCCATCGATCGCAGCTTCTCGGTGAGCGGCTTCGGCACCGTGGTCACCGGCACCGTGCTCGGCGGTACCTTGCGGCGGGACGACACGGTCTACCTGCAGGGGATCAACCCCAAGCCCCTGCGGGTGCGCCGGCTGGAGTGCTACGGCGCGGAGGTGGCCGCGATCCAGGCCGGCGACCGGGCCGCGCTCAACCTGGCGGGGCTCGACCGGACCGACGTCCAGCGGGGCCTGGTGCTCGCCGACCGGATCCTGCGCGCCACCTCCCTCGTCGACGCCACCCTGGCCCTGCACGCGCCGGAGACCGAGCTCGGGATTTGGTCCCAGGCGGTCTTCCTCGCCGGGACCGCGGAGCGCCAGGTGCGGGTCCACCTCCTGGACCGCAACCGCCTCGGCACCGGCGAGACCGCGCTGGTGCAGCTCCACCTGCAGGAGCCGCTCCCCCTGCAGCCCGGCGACCGCTTCGTCGTCCGCAACTCCTCGTGCGACGTCACCCTGGGCGGCGGCCAGGTCCTCGACGCGTCCCCGCTGCACCACCGGCGGCGACCGGTCCGGTTGATCGAGTCCCTGACCCGCCTGATCGGCAGCCCGCTCCCCGAGCTGGTGGCCCTCGAGCTGCGGCGCGCCCGGCGGCCGCTGACCGCCAAGGAGATCGCCGCCAACCTCAACCTGGACCAGGAAGAGGTCGCGCGGGCGGTCGCAAGCAGCCCGGCCAAGACCCTCGTCCCCTTCGACACCAAGGAGGGGCTGGTGCTGGTCTCCCGGAGCTACCTCGACAACCTCGGGCGCCTGCTGGTCGCGGCCGCGCGTGATTTCCGCAAGCGCAACCCCCTCGCCCGGCAGGGCATCGATCTGGAGGAGCTGCGCGGGCTGCTGCACCTGGACCGGCGCCCGGCCCACGACGAGGTGGTCCTCGCGACCCTCGGGCAGCTCGTGGAGAAGGAGAAGCTCAAGGAGGTCGGGCGCACCTGGCTGCTCGCCAGCGACTCCGGCGCCATCGACGAGACCGTGCTCCGCCAGATCGCCGCCATCGAGGAGTACCTGCGAAGCTGCGGCATGCAGACGCCCTTGCTCAGCCAGATCGCCCTCGTGGCCGACCGGGAGGGAGTGGCGGAGAAGGACCTGCGGACCATCCTCCATCACCTGACGACTCTCGGCAAGGTGGTCAAGATCGAGGACAGCTACATCCACCGCACCGTCGTCGACTCCTGTCGTCAACGGCTCGTGGAGTACCTGCTGGGCCACGACGAGGGGATCCGGGTGAGCGACTTTCGCGACCTCGTCGACGGGAACCGCAAGATCTGCCTGCTGCTCCTCGCGCGCTTCGACGAGGAGCGGCTGACCTACCGCAAGGGGGACCTGCGCTTCCTCAGCACGGCCGCCCGCAGCGCCGCGCTC
>JAVEVO010000030.1:0-53240 GCA_034005005.1 Myxococcota bacterium | reverse complement strand
GCCATCGTGTAGGCGAGGGTGGTCAGCGGTCGTACAGATCGTCCTGACAGCGGGATTCGTGTGGGATAATGAGGCAATACCCGAGCCCAAAAAGACCCTTGACCGAGCTAAGATAGGCCGGCACCCATCCGGAAGGCCGGCACCCTCCTCCAGGCCTGCCGTTCGCGAATGCACAGGTTTTCCTTGACTCGGACGAGAGCTGTTCATAGAGTAACAGCCAGCAGGAGGGAGGGGAGAGATGGCCAAGAACGAGACGACGAGCGGCAGGTCCCCGGCAGGTCCCAAGCGGGTGCCCCTGCAGACCGTCGAGCGGCTCAGCCTGTACCGCAAGGTCCTGGAGGAGCTGCACGGTGACGGGGTGGAGCAGGTCTACTCGGAGAAGCTGGCGGCCCTCGCCGGGGTCACCCCCTCGCAGCTCCGCCGTGACCTGGCCAGCTTCGGCTCGTTCGGCAACGTGGTGCGGGGCTACAACGTCCCGCAGCTCATCCAGACTCTCAGCGGGCTGCTCGGGACGGACACGATCCAGCCGGTCGCCCTGTTCGGCGCCGGCAACTTCGGCCGCACCCTGCTCGCGTACCGGGGGTTCGAGGAGCGCGGGTTCCACATCGGGGTCGTCTTCGACGTCGATCCCGACAAGGTGGGGCGGGTCTTCGCCGGCCGCCGCTGCCACCACCTCGACGAGCTCGAGCAGGTGCTCGCCGGGACCGAGACGAGGCTGGCGATCCTCGCCTGCCGCCCGCAAGGGCTGCAGCAGCTCGTGGAGCGGCTGGCCGCGGCGGGGATCCGGTCCTTCCTCAACTTCGTGCCCAAGCGGGTGGCCCCGCCCGCGGGCACGTTCCTGGAGGAGGTGGACCTGACCGCAAAGCTCGAGAAGCTGTCGTTCCTCGGCCGCTATGCCGAGCAACCGGACGAGCCTCCGGCCAGCGCCGGGGTCCTCGTCGACCCCAGGGAGGACGACGGTCGACCGACGAGGACGCGGCGACCGGGAGGAGGACCCGACATGACTCAGCCCAAGCACATCCTGATCGTGGACGACGACCGCGACCTCACCGGCTCCATGAAGGCCTTCCTGGCGGCCCGGGGCTACGACGTGGCGGTCGCCAACAACGGCACCGAGGGCAAGGCCGCGCTGGCCCAGCGCCGCCCGGACCTCATCGTGCTGGACATCATGATGGATTTCGCCACCGAGGGCTTCAACCTGGCCTACTCCCTCAAGGAGGACCCGTCCTACCGGAAGATCCCGATCCTCATCGTCTCCGGCTTCCCCAAGGAGCTCGACACCCAGGGAGACAAGTTCGACTTCATCCTGGGCCGCGACTGGCCAGCGGCCGGCATGCTCGAAAAACCCATCGAGCTCAAGCAGCTCGCCGCCAAGATCGCCGAGATCCTGGCCGAGGAAGCCGGCGCCGCGACGGTCGACTGAGACCGCCACCACTACCGGAGCCCCCACAGGGGGGCAGTCCCCATGATCGCCACCGAGCGAGCGGAGGGTGCGTCGCGATGCGTAGCGTCGAAGAGATTCTCACGGCCTGGGGCGACCGCTCCCCCGAGAGCCTGATCCCCTTGCTGCAGCAGGTCCAGGAGGCGCAGGGCTACGTGCCCCGGGCGGCCATGACTCGGCTGGCGGCCGCGCTCGGCATGCCGGTCGCCCGGGTCTACGGCGTGGCGACCTTCTACAACCAGTTCCGCTTCACCGCACCGGGCGAGCACATCATCGAGATCTGCCGCGGCACGGCCTGTCACGTGCGCGGGAGCGCCGCCCTGCTGGACCACCTCCGTCGGCGCCTGAAGGTCGACGCGGAGGGCAACAGCCGGGACGGCCGCTTCACCCTGATCACCGTGGCCTGCCTCGGCGCCTGCTCCCTCGCCCCGGTGATCCGACTCGACGGCGAGTTCTACGGCGGCCTCACCATCGAGAAGCTCGACCAGCTCCTCGACGCGGTCGAGCAGCAACCCCGCCGCGCCGCGACGGCGGCGGTCTCCCCCGTGGCCGCGCCCCCCGCAGCCACCTGCCAGTGCGAGCACCAGCGAGGATAGGGCGATGTTGCAGGACAACCACTCTTCCAGTCCGTCGATGGGCGCCGCGATCCCGGCGAGCGTGCTCATCACCCCGTGCTGCGACCGCTGCACCCACTCCCCGGCGACTCCCTGCCGGCACCTCGTGGAGTGCCTGGACCACGGTCCCATCTGCCACACGGACGACCTCTGCCGCACCCGGCGGGCGGACCGGCTGGCGACCGCCCGGCGGGGCGGGGTCGGCACCCTGATCTTCGTCGGCGCGGGCACCTGCGGGCGAGCCAACGGCGCACTGAAGATCATCTCGAAGATCAAGGAGTTCCTGACCGAGAAGGCGATCGCGGCGACCCTCGTCGAGACGGGCTGCGTCGGCTACTGCCAGCGGGAGGTCTTCGTCGACGTGCAGGCCCCGGGGCAGCCGCGGCTCAGCTACTGCGACGTCTCGCCGGACAACGTCGCGGAGCTGCTGGATGCGATCTTCGTCCAAGGGCAGTGGGTCAACCCCTTCCTCTTCGGCCGCTACCCGGACGAGGCCACCTCCGGCTGGGAGCAGGTGCCCCTGGTCGCGGACGCCCCCTTCTTCAAGCAGCAGCGCAAGGTCGTGCTGGAGCAGTGCGGGGTGATCGACCCGACCTCCCTCGACGCGGCCCTGGCCCGAGGAGCCTTCCAGGCGGCGGCCAAGGCCCTGCTGACCATGACGCCGGAGGAGACCTGCGCGCAGGTGCTCGCGTCCGGGCTGCGCGGGCGCGGCGGCGCCGGCTTCCCGACGGGGCGCAAGTGGCAGGTCGCGCTGAGCACGCCCTCGGCCCAGAAGTACGTGATCTGCAACGCCGACGAGGGCGATCCCGGCGCCTTCATGGACCGGGCGGTGCTCGAGAGCGACCCCTTCCGGCTGCTCGAGGGCCTGCTCGTCGCCGGCTACGCCATCGGCGCCAGCCGTGGCTACATCTACTGCCGGGCCGAGTACCCCCTCGCCATCCAGCGCCTCCAGGAGGCCATCGCCCAGTGCCACCAGGTCGGGCTGCTGGGCGAGAACATCCTCGACAGCGTCTTCTCGTTCGACGTGACCATCAAGCAGGGCGCGGGCGCCTTCGTCTGCGGCGAGGAGACGGCCATCCTCGCCAGCATCGAGGGCGGTCGGGGCATGCCCCGGGTGCGCCCCCCCTACCCCGCGGTCTCCGGGCTGCACGGCAAGCCGACGGTGCTCAACAACGTCGAGACCCTCGCCAACATCGCGCCGATCCTCACCCGCGGCGCTCCCTGGTTCGCCGGGCTGGGCGTCAACGGGGCGGCTGGTACCAAAGTCTTTGCCCTGTCCGGCACGATCCGCAACACCGGCCTGGTCGAGGTGCCGGTGGGCGTGCCCATGCGCCAGATCATCTTCGACATCGGCGGCGGCGCCCTGCCCGGCCACGAGATCAAGGCCGTCCAGATCGGGGGGCCCTCCGGCGGCTGCATCCCCACGCCGTACATGGACATCGCGGTGGACTACGGCTCCTTGCAGACCCTCGGGGCGATGATGGGCTCCGGCGGCCTCGTCGTCATGGACGAGCGGTCCTGCATGGTGGACGTCGCCCGGTTCTTCATGGAGTTCATCCGCAACGAGTCCTGCGGCAAATGCACACCCTGCCGGGAGGGCACGACCCGCATGTTCGAGATCCTCGACGAGATCACCACCAAGCCGGTGGGCGACGAGCTGCGGCGCCTGGAGCGGTTCCGGGGGATCCTCAAGCTCGAGGAGCTGGCCGAGACGGTGAAGGAGACCTCGCTCTGCGGCCTCGGGCAAAGCGCGGCCAACCCCGTGCTGTCGACCCTGCGCTTCTTCCGTCACGAGTACGAGGCCCACATCCTCGAGAACCGCTGCCCCGCGGGCGCCTGCACCGGGCTGCGGACCTACCGCATCGAGACCGCGCTCTGCATCGGCTGCACCCTCTGCAAGAAGGCCTGCCCGCAGAACGCCATCCTCGGCGACCGCAAGCAGGCTCACTACATCGTGGCCGATCGCTGCATCGGCTGCGGCGCGTGCCAAACCGTCTGCCGGCAGGATGCCGTCCTCGTGGCCTTGTAGGGGAGAACCATGAGCATCACGATCAATGGTCGGACCGTCGACTTCAACCCCGGCGATACCGTCCTGAAGGCCGCCCGCCAGGCGGGCATCCACATCCCCTCGCTGTGCGCGCTCGAGTGTGCGGTGCAGCCCGCGGGCGCCTGCCGGGTGTGCATCGTGGAGGTGGAGGGGATGCCCCGGGTGCAGACGAGCTGCACCCTGCTCGCCACCCACGGGATGGTCGTCCACACCCACTCGCCGAAGGTCCTCAAGCTGCGGCGGAACATCGTCGAGCTGCTGCTGGCCAGCCACCCCGACGACTGCCTCTACTGCGGCCGCAACGGCAACTGCGAGCTGGCGGCCCTGGCCCTGCAGCTCGGCGTCCGGGAGCGCCACTACCTCGGGGCGAAGAAGGCGCACGCGCTGGACGTCAGCTCGCCCGCCCTGATGCGTGACCCCAACAAGTGCATCCTCTGCGGCCGCTGCGTGACCGTCTGCCACGTGCAGCAGAAGGTGGGCGCCATCGACTTCATCGGTCGCGGCTTCCGCACCCAGGTCGCGCCCGGCTTCGCCTCGGGCATCAACGTCTCCGGCTGCATCCTCTGCGGCCAGTGCGTGCGGGCCTGCCCCACCGGCGCCCTCATGGAGAAGAGCGCGGTCGCCGACGTCCTCGCTGCCCTCGCCGATCCCAACAAGGTCGTGGTGGCCCAGGTCGCGCCCGCGGTGCCCGCCACTCTGCTCGAGGCCCACCCGGGGCTGCGCACCGTGCCCGGCACCCTCGAGGCGGTGGCCGGCGCGTTCCGTCGGGCCGGCTTCCAGGCCGTCTTCGACACGACCTGGGCCGCGGACCTGACGATCATGGAGGAGGCCTCGGAGCTCGTGCAGCGGGTGACCTCCGGCGGCGCCCTGCCCATGTTCACCTCGTGCTCGCCGGGCTGGATCCGTTACGTCGAGCTGCACCGGCCGGACCTGATCCCGCACCTGTCCACCTGCAAGTCCCCCCAGCAGATGGCCGGCTCGGCCATCAAGGCCTTCTACCCGCAGCGGGTGGACCTGAAGGGCAAAGGGCTGTACGTGGTCTCCGTGATGCCGTGCACGGCGAAGAAGTACGAGGCCCACGACCTCGGCGACGTCGACGCCGTGCTGACGACGCGCGAGGTCGAGGACCTCCTCGCCCGGTGCGGTCTCTCCCTGGATACCCCGGGGATCGGGGTGCCCCTGGACGCGCCCTTCGCCGAGTCCACGGGCGCCGGGCGGCTGTTCGGCGGCACCGGCGGGGTCATGGAGGCCGCGGTCCGCACGGCCTACAAGCTGGTCACGGGCCACGAGCTGCACGAGGGACCGAAGCTGACGGACCTGCGCGGCACCCGGGGCGTGAAGACCCTCGACGTCCAGGTCGCCGCGGGGCTCACCCTGCACTGCGCGGTCGTCAACGGGCTGGGCGAGGTCGGGCCGATCCTCGCGGAGGTCACCGCGGGCAAGTCGCCCTACCACTTCGTCGAGGTCATGACCTGCCCGGGTGGCTGCGTCGGCGGCGGCGGTCAGCCGTACGCCACCGATGGCCACACCGTCCTCGGACGGCTGGACCGCCTGTACGAGGTGGACCGGAACGCGACGCACCGGCGCTCCCACGAGAACGAGGAGGTCCAGTCCCTGTACCGGGACCACCTCGAGGCGCCCCTGAGCGAGCAGAGCCACCACCTGCTCCACCGGCGCTACACCCCGGGGGAGCGCGACTAGACCGCGGAGGGGGGACGGACCACACGGCCCGTCCCCACCTCCGGGATCGGGAGAGAGGCGATGGCCCAGCGCGAAGTGATCCAGACGATCAAGCAGAACTGCCGTCGCTGCTACTCCTGCGTGCGGGAGTGCCCCGCCCGGGCCATCCGCATCGTCGAAGGGCAGGCCTCCGTGGTCCCCGAGCGCTGCGTCGCCTGCGGCAACTGCACCACGGTCTGCGCGCTCTCGGCCAAGACCTACCTCTCCGGTCTCGAGCACACCCTCGGGCTGCTGCGGGGTGAGGCGCCGGTGGCCGCCTTGCTCGCCCCCTCGTTCCCCGCGGAGTTCTCGGGCATCGCGCCGGAGACCCTGGTGGGCGCGCTCAAGGCCGCGGGCTTCCACCTCGTGGTCGAGGTGGCCTACGGCGCAGACCTGGTCAATGAGGCCTACCGGGAGCACCTCGCAGCCAATCCGCCGGGACTATGGATCACCTCCTCCTGCCCGGCAGCCGTGGATTACGTACTCAAGTACCAACCCGGCATGGCCACCCGCTTGCTGCCCGTGGTCTCCCCGCTCCTCGCCACGGCCCAGGCCGTGAAGGCCTGGTACGGGCCCGAGGTCCGGTGCGTGTTCCTGGGCCCCTGCATCGCCAAGAAGCGGGAGATCGGCGAGGTGACCTCGCCCTCCCCCGCAGTCGACGAGGCCCTCACCTTCCAGGAGGTCTGGCGGCTGCTCGAGGAGCGCGGGGTGCGCCCCGGCCTGGCGACCCCGGCGAGCTTCGACCCGCCCCGGGCCGGTGACGGCCGGCTGTACCCCTTCGCCGGCGGCCTGCTGCGCTCGGCGGGGCTCGCCAACGACCTCACGGACCCCGCGGTCATGGTCGTCTCGGGCCATCGGGAGCTGGTCGAGGCGCTCCACGACCTCGAGCGGCACGACCCGACCGAGCCACTGCTCGTCGAGGCGCTCATGTGCCGGGGCTGCCATGCGGGCCCCGGCGTGAGCGCGGACGGGCGGCGGCTGGCCAGCAAGAACCTGGTGAAGCAGTACGTCAAGCAGTGTGAGACCGCAGCCCCGAGCGGGGCCGGCGGTCTCACCGCCAGCCCGACGGTGGGGAGCCAGCCCTGGCAGCTCCCGGCCCTGGACCTGCGCCGCACCTTCGTCCCCGACGATCAGCGGCTCCCCGTGCCCACGGAGCAGGAGATCCGGGCCGTGCTCGCCCGGACCAACAAGTTTGCGGTCGAGGACGAGCTCAACTGCGGCGCCTGCGGCTACCCCACCTGTCGCGAGAAGGCCAAGGCGGTGCTGCGGGGCTTGGCCGAAGAGGCCATGTGCCTGCCCTTCGTCATCGAGCAGGCCGAGCGCGTCTGCCACGAGCTGAAGGTGCCCTGGCGCGAGCTGCGGGACGTCCACCGCCACCTGATCAACACCGAGAAGCTGGCCTCCATGGGGCAGCTCGCCGCGGGGGTCGCCCACGAGCTGAACAACCCCCTGGGCACCTTGCTGCTCTACACGGGCCTGCTGGCGCGCAAGCTGCGCGAGCGTGAGGACCTGCAGCCAGACCTCTGCCTCCTCACGGAGGAGGCCCAGCGCTGCAAGAAGATCGTGGCCGGGCTCCTCGATTTCGCCCGGCAGAACCGGGTCAGCTTCCGCACGGTCGAGCTGGGCGGCTGGCTGCAGCACCTGCTCGAGGGGTCCTTCCCCGCCGGCCCCCTGGCCGAGAAGCGGATCGGCGTACAGCTCGAGCCCCTGAGCGAGCCCTTGCACGCCGATCTCGACACGGACCAGCTCACCCAGGTGCTCGTCAACCTGATCCAGAACGGGATCGAGTCGATGGAGGAGCGCGGCGGCCGGCTGACCGTCTCCGTGGCCCCGGTGCCCGGGGCGGACCGGGTGCGCTTCTCGGTCGCCGACCAGGGGAGCGGGATCCCGCCCGGGGATCGCGATCGCATCTTTCAGCCCTTCTTCACGACCAAGGGGATCGGCAAGGGCACCGGCCTCGGGCTCTCCATCACCTACGGCATCGTGAAGATGCACCGGGGAACCATCTGGTTCGAATCGCAGGTCGGCGTGGGTACGGTCTTCCACGTCGAGCTGCCGCGAACCCAGGCCCAGACCAGGAGTCTAGTGGTATGAAGCGGACGATCACCCTGCTGTTCGTGGACGACGATCGGGAATTCTTGCTCGGCAAGCGCCTGTTCTTCGAGGCGCGCGGCTTCACCGTGCTGACCGCCGAGTCCTCCGAAGAGGGCCTGGCCCTGCTCGAGACGCAGGTCCCCGACCTGATCTTCGTCGACCTGATGATCGAGCACTACGATTCGGGCTTCGCGCTCAGCCACCGCATCCGCCAGGACGAGCGGCTCCGCCAGGTGCCCGTGGTCATGCTGTCGGGCGTGGCCTCGGCCACCGGCCGCCGCTTCGACGACAAGGAGGCGCTGCTCCAGCGCTGGTCGGGGCTGGACGCCTTCCTCGACAAGCCCGTCTCGGGCAAGCAGTTGCTCCAGCTCGTCCAGGAGAAGCTCGGGCTGGCCCTGGAGGACGACGAGTCCGCCACCGCGCACCAGGGCTAGGCGATCTCGACCGCCGGGAACCTGAGGAAGCTGCTGGTGGGGCCATGTACTGGTAGAGACCATGTAGGGGTGGAGCCATGACGCCGTACCGCATCCTGGTCATCGACGACGAGCCCGGGATCCGCTCCGGGGTCCGGCAGATCCTCGAGCTGGAAGGCTACGCGGTCGCCGAGGCCGAGAGCGGGCGCACCGCCTTCTCCCTGCTCGAGCAGACGCCCTTCGACGTGGCGCTCATCGACTACCGCCTGCCCGACATCGACGGCCTGACCCTGCTGCAGGCCATCCGCAAGCGGCGTCCGGGCACGATGACGTGCATGATCACGGCCTACGCCAACCTGGAGACCGCGATCGCCGCAACCCGGCAGGGGATCGACTTCTTCCTCCCCAAGCCCTTCGCCCCCGACGACCTGATCTCCGTGATCGAGACCCTGCTGCGGCACAAGAAGGTCCGGGAAGAGGCCGAGCGCCTGCGGCGCGCCCACGAGGAGAGCCTGGCGGCCCTGGCCACGGAGCAGAGCCAGACCCGCTCCCTGGTGGCCTGCCTCCACGACGCGGTCCTGGTGGTCAACCGCCAGGGGACCGTGGTGCTCGCCAACCGCGCCATGGCCGCCCTGCTCGGGCACGAGGAGCCCGAGCTGCTGCAGCGTCCCCTGGCCGACGTCCTGCTGGGCCCCGAGCTGGCTCCCGTGCGGGCCCTGCTCGACGAGGGAGTAGCCGAGCGGGCCGGCTTCGAGCTGTACCTGGGCGACCGTGCCTACCTGGTCAGCCTGACCCCCTTCCGGGCGCCCGACGGGACCGTCCTCGGTCGGATCCTGACCCTGGCCGACATGACGGCCCTGCGCCGGCTCTCCATCGAGAAGGCGCGCTTCGTGCGCACCATGGTCCACGAGTTCCGCTCGCCCCTGGGCGCGGTCAAGGGGCTGCTCGAGGTGGCGCAGGACAAGAGCCTCGGCGACCGCCTCGACCCCTACCTGCCGATGCTGGCGCGGGCCGAGCAACGCCTCGACGGGCTGGTGGAGCTCATCGGCGACCTGCTCTCCCTCTCCCGCATCGAGGCCGAGCAGCGGGACCCGGTCGCGCCGCCGCCCCTGGACGTCGCCCCCCTCGTCGAGGAGGTCGCCGACCTCTGCCGGGAGCGGGCGACGGGACGCGGCATCACCGTCGACGTCGAGATCGCGTCCCCGCTCCCCCCCGTGCGGGTCGCGGCGGACGACCTGCGCACGGTCCTGGTGAACCTGGTCGCCAACGCGGTGAAGTACAACCGTGAGGGCGGCGCCGTGAAGGTGCGGCTCAGCCCGACGGCCGAGTGGCTGCGCACCGACGTCACCGACACGGGCCTGGGCATCCTCCCGGAGAACCTGCCCCACCTCTTCGACGAGTTCTTTCGCGAAAAACGCAAGGAAACCAGAGACATCGAGGGCAATGGCCTGGGCCTGTCCATCGTCAAGCGCCTCGTCGAGCGCGCCGGGGGTCGCCTCGAGGTGAGCTCCGTGGTGGGCCAGGGCTCCACCTTCTCCCTGCTGCTGCCACGCTGAGCCGAGGCTCCTCAGCCTCCGGCGTCACTCGTCGTCGACTCCGACCCATGCTATAGTGAGGCCATGAAGCCAATCTTCGTGGCCACGAGCTGCACCGCCGTGACGCTGCTGTCGCTGGTCACTGGCTGTGCGCCCGCTGGCGACCAGCCGACGCCCAGCGTGAACGAGGCCCGGGCGATGCTGAAGCTCGTCGAGCGGACGGACGAGCTCGTGGAGCTCATCGACGCTCCGGGGAGCCCGTTTCGACGAGCCGGAGACGAGCCCCTGACTCCCGACCAGCGGCAGGTCGCCTTGCCTCAGTGGGCGACGCTCATCGACCACGACCTGGCCTTCGAGTCCTTCGAGCAACGCTACCTCTTCGGCTGGCAGCGAGCCAAGGGCGGGGGCCGCGCGCGTTCCCTGGTGGTTGGCCTTGCAGCGCACGCGGCCCAGCTACGCGCTCGCCTGACCCTGTTGATGCGCTCCCGCAACAGCGACGCCCTGCGCGCGGCGCTCAACGAGGCCTCCCCGGAGTACGGCGTCCCCGCGGGCCACTTCGATCGCCTCGCCATCGCCACGGCCACCCCCCAGGCGCTGTTGCTGCTCCAGATCGGCCTGGGCATGCTGGAAGACCAGCGAGACGCGCTGGAGGAGGCCGTGGCCGAAGCGCAACGTGCGGCGGCGGACGAGGACGCCCCGGCAACGACGGACGAGGAGAGCACGGAGGTCGAGAGCGGGGGCCGGGGGAACGGCAAGCCCCAGGACTTCCTGGATCTCTTCGACCGCACCGTGGCAGAAATCGAAGAGACCATCGACCTGTACGACCGCTGGGGTTCGACCCTGATCCTCGAAGCCATCTTCCTGATGATCGACAACGAGTTCTCCGGGATCGTCGATCCCCTCACCAAGGACATCGCCCTCTGGCTGGGGGACACCCGCGTCCGCCAGGGCGGGCAGAGCCTGATCAGCGAGGCCCAGCTCGACGAGCTGCAGACGCGCCTGCTGCCGGGTGACATCCTCCTGGAGCGACGCAACTGGTACCTCTCCAACCTGGGGCTGCCCGGCTTCTGGCCGCATGCCGAGCTCTACGTGGGGACACCCGCGGAGGTCGCGGCCGCGTTCGACGGCCACCCGGAGGTCCGGGACGTCTTCCCCGATGGCCTGGCCGCCCATCTGGCGCAGGCCCATCCCGCGGCAGAAGCCGCCTGGCGGACTCCCGCCGAGGACGGCGAGCCCCCCCGGATCATCGAGGCCATCTCTGAAGGCGTTGTCTTTTCGAGCCTTTACGAAGCAGCCCTCGCCGACTACATCGGCGTGCTGCGACCACGACGGACTCCCCTCGAGAAGGCGCGCGCGCTGGCCCGGGCCTTCTCGCACCATGGCAAGCCCTACGACTTCGACTTCGACTTCCTCACCCAGTCCGAGCTGGTCTGCAGCGAACTCGTCTGGACCTCCTACCAGTCACCCCGGGACGAAGGGCGCAGCCTCGAGCTGGAGCTGTCGGAGGTCGTCGGGCGCCTGACCTTGCCCCCCAACGACATCATCGCCCAATGGGACCGGGAGCGCGGCACCGCCGAGCAGCAGCTCGAGTTCGTCGCGTTCCTCGACGGAGTGCAGGCCGACGGCCAGGCGTACCTGCGCGACGAGGAGACACTGGCTGCGTCCTGGAGGCGGCCGAAGTGGGATCTCTACCAACCATGAAGCACCTCCATCTCCTCGCGGTGCTCGCCACCGTGGCCTCCCCGGGCTGCGCCACATTCACCGCGCTCGGCCCCGCGCGCACCGTCGACCCTGGCGAGAGCCAGTTCTACGTCGCCCCCGAGGGGATGTGGGTGAAGCGTGGCGGAAAACCGTTGCTCAGCCCCCAGGTCGAGCTGGGCGGCCGCTACGGCCTCACCGAGCGCGTGGACGTGGGCGCCCGGATCTGGCTGCCCAACGTCGAGCTCGATGCCAAGATCCAGCTCCGGCGCGCGCCGAGCCCGGACCGGGGCTGGGACCTCGCGGTCGCCCCCGGGCTCGGCTACCTCGGCGGCTTCTCCGGGTCCACGGAGGAATACACCGACACCCTGCACATCTTCACCTTCTCCGCTCCCCTGCTGGCCGGGCTCAACGTCGGCCGCGGGAACCAGGTCATCGGCAGCGTCCGCGTCGTAGACCAGGTCTGGACCGGCAGCGGCGAAGGGGCCACGACGGCCAACATCTTGTACCTCGGCGGTTCTCTCGGCTTCGTCTGGAAGGTCACCCATGGTCTCCGGCTCGTGCCCGAGGTGGCGCTCGCTTCCCCGCTGCTCCAGAGCCTGGTGGACTTCGGCACCCACGTCGGCTTCGGGGGCGCGGTCGTCCAGGTCGCCCTCGGGATCCTGTTCGGCGGCGACCGTCCCCTGCCTCCAAGCCAGAACTGCCCGGCCGTTCCACCCTGAACGCCACGAGCGAGCCCAGAGGCGACGATCTTCTTCGCCGGGGAGGCAGACGCACTCAGGCTCGCTCCTCGTGACCGTCGAGCACCGCCGCTCGAGTCGTCAGCGACGGTGCAGCCCCTCCACGTCGTCTGCGGCGAGCTCCCGCACGGGAAAATCGCCCCGACCCTCTTCGACCAGCTACAATAGCGAGCTGGTCGCAAGGGACGACCGACCCAGGAGGCACCGTCTTGATCAAGGTCCACCGCCAGGTGACCCTCCTCGAGGCCAAGCCCGAGGTGCTCCGGGAGCTCGAGGCGCGCGGTCTGCTCGCCGCCCTGCCCAACGTGACGCTCGGCGAGCGCCTGCGGCTGCTCGACGACGCGGGGGTCGACCTCCTGCTCGAGCGGCTGCTCGAGGGCGGGTTCTTCCCCGGGGTGCGGCGCGGATGACCCTCGCGCTCCCCCGCCCCCTGCTCCACGACCTGCAGCGGCTGCTGCTCGCCCTGCTCGACGAGGTGCGCCACCAACCGCCGCGGCTGCTGCGGGGCGGGGCGCTGGGCCGACGGACCATGGACCGGCTCCAGGGCGCGCTCGGGCTCGGCCGGGAGCAGGGCTGGGAGCCGGCGGCCGCGGAGCTCGGTACCCGGTACCTGGTCGGTCTCGCCCGCACCGCGGGCCTGATCGAGGAGCGCGATCTCCGGCTGCTGGTCGTTCCGCCCGTCGCGACGGCGTTCTTCCACGGCCAGCCTGCAGACCGGGTCCGCTCCTTGCTGCTGGCCTGGCAGCGCCTCGGCCCGGCGGGCATCCCGGTGCTGGAGCGGGCCTCCCTCCCCTCCCCCCTGCCCCTCGGCCGCGCCGCGGACCAGCCGCCCGAGGGCGAGGAGCCGCCGCTCCCGGAGGGGGGCCCGGACCAAGGTCCCCCCGGCCCCCACCCCGAGCAGCTCCCGGCGGGCACTCGCCAGGCCAGCCTGGCCGCACCCGACGCCTGGCACCCCTCGACCATCGACCCGGAGACCACCGCGCTCCTCGCCCTGAAGCGGCGGCTGATCCGCATGCTCGCCCGGCTCCACCGCTCCGGGCCCACCGCGGCGGCCACGGCCCGGCCGCTGCTGCTCGGCTCGGCCGAGCGGTCCCTGCCCCAGGCCGCGACGCTGCTGATGCAGGGGCTGCGGGAGCTGCTCGAGCTCGGGGTGCTCGACGAGACGACCTGGGATCGGGAGGGCGTCATCCAGCTCACCAGCGCCGGCGTGTTCGCGCTCGGCGCGGGCGGACGCCCCCCCTTCACCCCGCCACCGCGGGGCCGCGTGCTCGTCCAGCCCAGCTTCAATTTGGTGGTCCTGAGCAACGAGGGAGACCTGCGGCTGCTCTACGAGATCGGACGGGTCGCCACCGCCGACGGACCGCCGCCCAGCTACTCCTACCGGCTGAACGCCCGCACCGTGGCTCGGGGAGTGCGCGAAGGAGTGACCCTGGAGAGCCTCGAGGAGCTGCTGACCAGCCACTGCCCCCACCCGTTGCCGCAGAACGTCGCCCACACCCTGGCCGACTGGCGCCAGGCCCAGGAGCGGCTCTGCATCCACCGGGACGTGACCCTCGTCGAGTTCGACACCCCGGCCGAGCTCGACGAGGTGCTCGGCCTCGCCCAGGTGACACCGGGGGTCCGCCCCCTCGGGCCGACCCTGCTGCTGGTCCCGCAGCGGAGCCGGAGCGAGGTCATCGGCACCCTGGGCACCAACGATTTCATTGACCTGGACTACGGCGCCCGGCTCCCGCCGAGCCTCGAGGTCGGCCCCGAGCTCGAGCTGCAGCCCCTGCCCGCGGCCTGCAACCTCTGGGTGCCCTACCTGCTCCAGCACTACGCCACTACCCCGCCGGATTTGGTGCGGCCGCGCCGCCTCGATCTGCCCCGCCTGACCGCCGAGGTGCAGGCGGGCGGCGAGGCCGCGGCCGAGCGGATCCGCAACGTCTTCGACCTCTTCTTCGTCGGTGGCACCCCCCCCGAGGTGGAGCTGGCCCTGCGCTCAGTCACGGGCCGGGTGGGCAAGATCCAGCTCGCCACCGCGCCCGTGCTCGCGACCGAGGAAGAGGACACCCTCGACGTGCTCCTGCGGGTGCCGGTCGTGGCCGAGAGCCTGGTTCGACGGCTCGGCCCCACCGCCGCGCTGCTCCGTCCCGACCCCTCGGCGACCCTGCGCGCGCAGCTTCACGACCTGGGCCTGACCCTCGACGACCTCCTGCCCCAGGCGCCTGAACCCCTGCCCGAGCCGACGGTCCACGAGCCGGCCGCGATCCTGCTGCTGCTGCGCGAGGCCGCCGCCCAGCAGGCCGAGGTCGTGATCACCTACGACCCGGGGGCCCGTCGCCCCCTCGAGGAGGTGCGCGTCCGGCCACGGGAGGTGACCACCCGCCGGGGACGGCACTACCTCCATGCTCAGCAGCCCGGGCAGACGGAGGAGCGGGTGTTCTCCATGACCTACGTCGCCGGGGTGCGCCGGCTGCGGCGCTAGTACCCCGCCCCAGCGATCCTGTCCGGTTGAGCTTCGGGTGGCGACCGGCCTCCGCAGGGTGGCGACCGGCCTCCGTGCCGGTCGCTTCGCTCCTCTGCCAGCCAGGTCCAGGCCCTGGACATGATGGGAGAGGAGGCTGGTGCCGGCGCGGAGGCCGGCACCCACCCGGGAGGCCGGCACCCACCAGACCTGGCAAGGGGTCTTCAGCCCACGTCGTGGATCTCGTACCGGTAGCCCTGCTCGGTGAGGAAGAGCTGACGCCGGGCCGAGTACTCCTGCTCGACGGTGTCCCGGCTGATCAGCGAGTAGAACGTCGCCTGGTTGGCCCCCTGCTTCGGGCGCAGGATCCGGCCGAGGCGCTGGGCCTCTTCCTGGCGAGAGCCGAAAGTACCAGAGACCTGGATCGCGACGTTGGCGTCAGGGAGGTCGACTGCGAAGTTGGCGACCTTCGAGACGATGAGCAAGGAGATCCGCCCCGTCTTGAAGGCCGTGTAGAGCTCCTCGCGCCTCGCCGAGGGGGTCGACCCCTGGATCAGGGGAGCCTGCAGCGTGGCGGCGAGACCCTCGAGCTGATCGAGGTACTGGCCGATCACGAGCACCCGGTCCTCACGATGGCGGGCCACCAGCTCCTGGACGATCCGGGTCTTCTCTGGGTTCTCCGAGGCGAAGCGGAACTGGTCCCGCCCCTCCGAGACCGCGTAGCGCAGCCGGTCGTCCTCCGACGCGAAGGGGACCCGCAGCTCGTGACACACCGCCTCGGCGATCCAGCCCTCCCGCTCGAGGACCCGCCAGGGCACGTCGAAGCGCTTGGGCCCGATGAGGGAGAAGACGTCCCCCTCCAGCCCGTCCTCCCGGACCAGGGTGGCGGTCAGCCCCAGCCGCCGTCGCGCCTGCACCTCGGCCGCGGCCCGGAACACGGGCGCCGGCAGCAGGTGGACCTCGTCGTACAGGATCAGCCCCCAGTCCTCCTGATCGAAGAGCCCGAAGTGGACGAACGGGTCGGTCTTCTTCCGCCGGTGCGTGAGGATCTGGTAGGTGGCGAGGGTCACCGGGCGGACCTCCTTGCGCTCGCCCGAGTATTCGCCGATCTGCTCCGGCTCGAGGGTCGTCTTGTCGAGGATCTCGTCCCGCCACTGGTGCAGGGCGGTGATGTTGGTACCAAGGATCAGGGTGTAGCGGGAGAGCTCGGCCAGGGCGCCCAGCCCGACGATGGTCTTGCCCGCGCCGCACGGCAGCACCACCACCCCGCTGCCGCCCCGCTCGCTGCCGAGCGCGAGATAGGCCGCCAGCGCCGCCCGCTGGTACTCCCGCAGCCCGAAGGGGCGCCCACTCCGGCTCGTGGTCCGGAGCCCCACCGGCAAGGGCTTGCCCGGCGTGTAGCCGGCACGGTCGTCCACGGGGTGGCCGAGGTGCACCAGCAACTGCTTCAGCTTCCCCCGCTGGGCCGACGGGACCAGCACCGCGCGGGGCCCGAGGGGCTCCCCGAGCAGGGAGCGCAGCTTCGGCTGGTGCAAGAGCTCCGTCAGCAAGAGCGCATCCGCCGCGGTCAACCGCAGCTCCTGCTCGGACTCCCGCGTGAGCAGCAGGCGCCCGTAGCGGCCCATGGTCGAGCGGATCTCGGCGAGCAGGTTCTGGGGAATCGCGTACTTGGAGAGGTCGTGCAGCCCCTGGATCACCTCCTCGGGCGTGTGGCCGGCCGCGGCCGCGTTCCACAAGGAGATGGGGGTGAGCCGGTACGTGTGGACGTGCTCCGGGCTCTTCTCCAGCTCGGCGAAGCGGCTGAGCACGTCCCGCGCCTCCTCGTAGCGCGGCGAGGCGGTCTCGACCAGCACGGTGCGGTCCGACTGGACGAACAGCGGGTTGCTGGCGGCGGTCACTCTCCCTCCTCGCATCCCACGGACGCTCCGGCAAGGTAGCCTCGCCGGAGGTCCGTTTCAACCTCCTCGTGAGGTGGCCGGGAGTCACCCTCCGCTCCCCTCGCCCGCCCGGGATCGTTGCTGCGCGAATCTCCTTGACTTCCGCTCCCAGAAAGGGCTAGGCTCGCATCCCGTGAGGAACGTCACATTGTGAATCTGCTCACGATATGGCCCTTCACCCGACTCGGGACGAGGACACCACGTGGCGCTGGCGCAGAAGACCTTCGGGCGGCTCAGCCTCTACCGGCACATCCTCGACACCCTCCTCGCGGAGGGGACCCGCTCCCTGTTCTCTCACGAGCTGGCCCAGCTCGCCGGGGTCACGGCGGCGCAGGTGCGCCGCGACCTGATGCCGGCCCGGATCACCGGCAGCCCGACCAAGGGCTACGAGATCCGGGCCCTGGTCCACGCGATCGGCGGGTTGATCGACGCGCGCAGCCCCGAGAGCGCCGTCCTCGTCGGCATCGGCAACCTCGGCCGCGCCATCCTCGCCCACTTCCACGGCCGCAACCCGAAGCTGTCCATCGTCGCCGCGTTCGACGACGACCCGACCAAGGTCAACCGGATCCTGCACGGCACCGTCTGCTACCCGCTGGACGATCTGCCCACCACGGTGCGGGACCAGGGGATCCGCATCGGGATCGTCACGGTCCCGGCCGCCGCGGCCCAGACCGTGGCCGATCTCCTCGTCCAGTCCGGGGTGACCGGGTTGCTCAACTTCGCCCCGGTCCGGCTCCAGCTCCCGGCCAACGTCTACCTCGAGGAGATCGACTTCGGCATGAGCCTCGAGAAGGTCGCCTACTACACCCGGGGCCGGGTCGCCAAGGGAGGGCGCTAGCCATGGACCAGCACCCCGGCCGCCCCGCGGCCCTCACGCCATCCGTGACGCCGGTCGTCACCCTCGGGGCGCTCGTCGCCAGTCTCGGCGCCCAGGTCCTCCACGCCGGGAGCGGCCTCGACCGGGCGGTGCGGGCGGTCTTCGCCGGCGACCGGATGAGCGACCTCATCGGCCATGCCGGCGAGGAGGCCCTGATCGTCACCAACCTCGAAGGGGCGCAGCTCGTGCGCGCCGCCCAGTTGCTCGACGCCAGCGCGGTGCTGCTCGTCGGCGCAGCCATGGTCCGCCCCGAGACCCTGGCCGAGGCCCAGCAGCAGGGCACGGCCCTGCTCGTCTCGCCTTTCGGGCTGTACGAAACCTGTGGTCGCCTGTACCAGATCTTCACCACGTGCCGCGAGCAGACCACGGCGACGGGGGGGTGCCCGTAGCCGTGGTCCGGAGCCCTGAGCTTTGAACACCGGGACGTTCGAGATCCTCGGCGGCGATTACGCCAGCGGCGGGCTCGCCTCCAGCGGCCTGAAGCAGCAGCTCCGCTGGCTCGGGACGGACGCCGGGGTGCTCCGCCGGGCGATGATCGCCGCGTACGAGGCCGAGATGAACGTCGTGGTGCACGCTCGCCGCGGGGTGCTGCGCTACGCCCTCGACGCGCACCGGCTCGACGTGGTCGTCCTCGACGAGGGTCCGGGCATCCCCGACATCGCTCAGGCGATGCAGGAGGGCTTCTCCACTGCGTCCGCCGAGGCACGGGCCCTCGGCTTCGGCGCCGGCATGGGGCTGCCCAACATCCGCCGGAACACCGACTCCCTGACGGTTCGCAGCGTCGTCGGCCAGGGGACCGAGGTCTGCTTCAGCCTGCTGCTCGAGCCCGCTCCGGCCGCCAGCGAGGCCGAGAGCTCCCTCGGGATCGTCCCGGAGCGCTGCACCCGCTGCCTGCGCTGCCTGAGCGTCTGCCCGACGGCCGCCCTGCGTCTCCGTCCGGCCGGACCGGTCCTCCTGGCCGGGCTGTGCGTTGACTGCGGCGCCTGCCTCGCGGCGTGTCGCTTCGGGGCGCTCGTGCCCCTGGGCGGGCAACCCGCCCTGCCCGAGGCCGGGACCGGGCCCCTCGCCATGCCCGCGGCGCTGGCCGGCCAGCTCCCGGGCGGCCCCGACTGCTTCGTCGCGGGCCTGGACGAGCTCGGCCGCGGCGCGCCGTTGTGGCTCGACCCCTGGGAGCACGAGCTGGCCGACGCGGTCTCTCGACACGCGGCCGCCCTCCCGGACGACGAGGACCCGGTGATCTCCCCGGCCTGCCCGGGGGTCCTGCAGTTGCTGGCCTTGCGGTTCCCGACCTTGCTCCCCCTGGTCGCGCCGTTCGCCACCCCCCTGGTCGCGGCCTGGCCGACCCTCGCGGCCCGTGGCGCCAGCCTGGTGGCAGTCTGCTCCGCCGGGCTCACCGCCCTGCGGCAGGCCGGCGCTCCGGCCGAGCGGCTGCTGCTGCCCGCGGCGCTCCTCGACCCGCTCCGCCCGGTCGTCCGACGCCTGGCCCGCCGCCCCCGCCCGGCCGCCTCGCCCTCGCCCTCGCCCTCGCCGGCGCCGGCCCGGGCCCTGCCCCCCGGCGACCGGCTCCGGGTGGAAGGGCTCAGCCACGTGCTGGCCGTGCTGCAAGCCCTGGAGAGCCGGACCCTGCGGGGGATCCGCGTCATCGAGCCCTGGCTCTGCGATCAGGGCTGCCTCGGCTCGCCCCTGCTGCCCGAGGACGCGTTCGTCGCCGGCCACCGGCTGAGGGGCTTCGCTCCACCGGCCGAGCCCGGGGGCGTCTTCGTGCAGCCACGCCCCGCGGCCCTCGTCGCCCGCCCCGGGATCCGCCTCGACCCCGACCTGGCCAAGGCCGTCGCCAAGCTCGCCTGGCTCGACTCCCTGACGCGCAGCCTGCCCGGGCGGGACTGCGCGGTGTGCGGCGCGCCGAGCTGCAGCGCGCTCGCCGAGGATCTCGTGCTCGGCCGGATCCCGGCCCTCGACTGCCCCTACCAGGCCCACGCGGAGAGGACACGATGAACCTGCAAGAGCTGACAGCGGCCCTGGAACTCACGGCCCTCACCCCGGGCACCTCCCCCGCCGGCGAGCTCAGCGGCGGCTACGTCTCCGACCTGCTCTCCGACGTGCTCGCCAACGCCCCCGCCGACGGCGTGCTCGTGACCGTCCAGGTCCACCTCAACGTCGTCGCGGTGGCGGTCCACGCGGGGCTGAAGGCGGTGATCTTCGCCCTCGATCGCCGCCCGGAGGAGGCCGTCGTGCAGCGCGCCGTGCAGGAGGGGATCGCCCTGTTCTGCTCCGCCCTGCCCGCCTTCGAGATCGTCGGCCGCCTGTACCAGCACGGGCTGCGAGGTTGAACCGGTCGTGCTGAAGGAGCTGTTCGCCGATCTGCACCTGCACACCGCGCTCTCTCCCTGCGCCGAGGAGGAGATGACGCCGGTGGCGATCGTCGAGCAGGCGCTCGCGGTCGGGCTACAGTTGCTGGCGATCTGCGACCACAACACCGCCGGCAACACCGCGGCCGTCCAGGAGGCCGCGGCCGGCCGCCTCGGGGTGATCGCCGGGATGGAGATCACCACGGCCGAGGAGGCCCACGTCGTCGGGCTGTTCCCCTCCGCCGCCCACGCCCAGGCGGCGGCGGCCGAGGTGCTGGCCACCCTGCCCCTGGCGACCGCGGTCGACCTGCGCTTCGGGGAGCAGCTACTGCTGCAGGCCGACGGGACCGTCTGCGGGCGCGAGCCGCACGCCCTCGCCCAGGCGACCTCCTTCACCGTCGACGCGACCGTGGCCTTGATCCATCGCCACGCCGGGCTGGCCGTGGCCGCCCACCTCGACCGACCATCCTACAGCGTGCTGAGCCAGCTCGGCCTCTTCCCCACGGAGGCGGGCTTCGATGCGGTCGAGGTCAGCGCCGCCGGACGCGAGACCAAGCGCGACCGCCTGGCCTTGCTCGGCCTGCCCCTGGTGACCTCCTCCGACAGCCACTTCCTCTCCGACGTCGGGATCTGCCACACGGCCTTGTGGGTCGCAGAGCCGACCTTCGCCGAGCTGGCGCGGGCCCTGCGCGGGGACGGCGGGCGGAGGTGCAGCGTTGCGTGACCTGAGCCTACACCTCCTCGATCTGCTCGAGAACTGCACGCGGGCCGGGGCCCGGACGGTGGAGCTCACCCTGTCCTTCGATCCCCGGACCGACCGGCTGGGCCTCTCCCTGCAGGACGACGGTCCGGGCCTGCCCGTCACCGCCGCGCAGGCCCTCGACCCCTTCTACACCACCAAGCAGGGCAAGCGGACCGGCCTCGGGCTCCCGCTCTTCGCCGCGAACGTCGAGCAGGCCGGGGGACGGCTGGCCCTCTCCCCCTCCCCCTCCCTGGGCGGCCTGCGGGTGGACGCGACCCTGGTGGCGAGCCACGTCGATCGCCTCCCCCTCGGCGACGTCCCGGGGACCCTGTTCAGCATCCTGCTGACCCACCCGGAGCTGACCTTGCGCTGCCTGATCTGCCAGGGGGAGGCCGTGCAGCGCCTCGAGCGGCCCGGGAGCGTCGGCGAGGAGCCCGAAGGGTGCGAAGGTTGGGCAGAAGCCACCGAATTCATGACCAAAGTCCAGGAGGCCTTGCAGAGCCTCCAGTTTCCGAACTAGGAGTGACAGCGCACGAACCGGCCGCCCAGCGCCCGGTGACCCGCTCCCGCCCTCGGGGCACAGGAGGAAGAGAGTGATGCAGGAGACCAAAGAAAGCGGTTGCTGCTGCTGCGAGGAAGCCTCCGAGCAGGAGCTGCTCGCCCGGCTCGATGAGGTCATCGAGCGGTACCGACCGGTGGCCGGCGGCTTGATCCCGGTGCTGCAGATCGCCCAGGCGATCTACGGCTACCTCCCCGAGCACGTGCTCGTGCGGATCGCGGAGAAGCTGAACATCCCCTACAGCGAGGTGGCGGGTGTGGTCAGCTTCTACTCCTTCTTCACCACCGTCCCCCGCGGCAAGCACATGATCCGGGTCTGCCTGGGCACCGCCTGCTACGTGCGGGGCGGCAACCGCGTGCTCGAGGCGATGGTCAAGAAGCTCGGCATCGACGTGGGCCAGACCACGCCGGATCGCCTGTTCACCCTCGGCGTGGCCCGCTGCTTCGGCGCCTGCGGCCTCGCCCCGGTGCTCACCGTCGACGACGAGGTCTTCCACCGGGTCAACCCCAACAAGATCGACCCGATCCTGGCGAAGTTCCGTGAGGAGCCGGTCGAGGTGGCGGAGGCGGCACGATGAGCGACAAGAAGATCAAGAGCCCGGCCGACCTGCTCGCGCTCCGGGACAAGGCGAAGGAAGACGTCGAGCTGCGCGCCGGGGGCAAGGCCTTGCGCATCACCGTGCACATGGGGACCTGCGGTATCGCCTCGGGCGCCCGCGACGTCCTCAAGCAGCTCGCCGCGGAGCTGAGCGCCGCGGGCGCCAAGGACGTCACCCTGACCCAGACCGGCTGCGCCGGCCTGTGCGACCAGGAGCCGATGATCAGCCTGACCGACGCGACGGGGAGCATGGTGCGCTACGGCAAGCTCGACGCGCAGAAGGTCGGGGACATCGTCCGTCAGCACGTCCTGGGCGGGACTCCCATCGTCGACTACATGATCCGGGCCTGAGCCTGAACCGGATCCGAGCCAGATTGAGAGGCAGGGATGGACAACTATAGGTCTCACATCTTGGTTTGCGCCGGCGGTGGCTGCGTGGCCTCCGGGTCCCTCGAGGTCAGCGCGGCCCTCCGCGAGCAGCTCGAGAAGTTCGGCCTCTCCCGAGAGGTCAAGGTCGTCGAGACGGGCTGCCTCGGGCCGTGCGTCGTCGGCCCGGTCGCGATCGTCTACCCGGACGGCACCTTCTACCAGAGCATCAAGCCCGCGGACGCCGCGGACATCGTCCAGGAGCACCTGCTCAAGGGCCGCCCGGTCACCCGGCTGATCTACGGCGCCAAGCCCGGCGAGCAGCCCCCCGCCGAGGCGCTGAAGGAGGTCCCCTTCTTCCGGCGCCAGGTCAAGACCGTGCTGCGCAACTGCGGCATGATCGACCCGCAGCGCATCGAGGAGTACATCGCCCGGGAAGGCTACGCCGGGCTGGCCAAGGCCCTCACCGCGATGACCCCCGACGAGGTGGTCGACGAGGTGAAGCGCTCCGGGCTGCGCGGCCGTGGCGGCGCCGGCTTCCCCACCGGGCTGAAGTGGGCCCTGACCCGCAAGGCCGTGGGCGACGTCAAGTACGTCCTCTGCAACGCGGACGAAGGGGATCCGGGCGCCTTCATGGATCGCTCCGTGCTCGAAGGCGATCCCCACAGCCTGATCGAGGGCATGTGCATCGCGGCCTACGGGATCGGGGCCCGGCAGGGCTACGTCTACGTCCGCGCCGAGTACCCCCTGGCCGTCGAGCGGCTGACCACCGCCCTGGAGCAGGCCCGGGAGTATGGGCTGCTGGGGAAGGACATCCTCGGCACCGGCTTCGACTTCGACCTCGAGATCCGCATGGGCTCGGGCGCGTTCGTCTGCGGCGAGGAGACCGCCCTGATGACCTCCATCGAGGGGCGCCGGGGCGAGCCGCGCCCCCGCCCGCCCTTCCCCGCGAACAAGGGCCTGTGGGGCAAGCCGAGCAGCCTCAACAACGTCGAGACCTTCGCCAACGTGCCGGTGATCCTCCTGAAGGGCGCGGACTGGTTCGCGTCCCTCGGCACGGCCAAGAGCAAGGGCACCAAGGTCTTCGCGCTCGCCGGCGCGGTGACGAACACCGGCCTGGTGGAGGTCCCCATCGGCACCTCCATGGGCGAGATCGTCTACGAGATCGGCGGCGGCGTGCCGGGGGGCAAGCGCTTCAAGGCGGCCCAGGTGGGCGGGCCTTCCGGCGGCTGCATCCCCAAGCAGCACCTCAACGTCCCCCTGGACTACGAGTCGCTCAACGAGCTGGGCGCGATCATGGGTTCCGGCGGCCTCGTCGTCATGGACGAGGACTCCTGCATGGTCGACGTCGCCCGCTTCTTCCTCGATTTCGTCCAGGAGGAGTCCTGCGGCAAGTGCACGCCCTGCCGCATCGGCACCCGGCGGATGCTCGAGATCGTCACCCGGATCTGCCAGGGCAAGGGCCGGATGAGCGATCTCGACGAGCTCGTGGAGCTCGGTGAGCGGATCAAGGACACCGCCTTGTGCGGCCTCGGCCAGAGCGCGCCCAACCCGGTGCTCTCGACCATCCGCCACTTCCGGGACGAGTACATCGCCCACATCCGGGACCAGCGCTGCCCCGCGGGCGTGTGCCCCGATCTCGTGCGCGCCCCCTGCCAGAACGCCTGCCCGGCCGGCGTCGACGTGCCCGGGTTCGTCTCCCTCGTCGGCGAGGAGCGCTACGCCGAGGCCCTGCGGCACCACCGGGAGCGCAACCCCTTCGCCTCCATCTGCGCGCGGGTGTGCTTCCACCCCTGCGAGAGCAAGTGCCGACGCGCGGGTCTCGACCACGCGGTGGCGATCCGCGGCGTCAAGCGGTTCATGGTGGAGCAGGAGACAACCCCCCAGCTCCCCGCGATCAAGGACGATCCGGCCCGCGCCCGACGCCGGGTGGCGATCGTCGGCGGCGGGCCCGCGGGCCTGGCCTGCGGCTACTTCCTCGCGCGCCTCGGCTACAAGCCGACCGTCTTCGAGGCCGAGGCCCAGGCCGGCGGGATGCTCGTCCAGACCATCCCCTCCTACCGGCTGCCGCGTGCGGAGCTGCAGCGCGAGGTCCGCATGATCGAGAGCCTCGGCGTCGAGATCCGCACCAACTCCAAGCTCGGGCGGGATTTCACCCTCCAGGGCCTGCGGGCGGACGGCTACGAGGCCGTCTTCCTCGGCCTCGGCGCGCCGGCCGGCTCCCGGCTCGGCGTCCCGGGCGAGGACACCCTCGGCGTGACCGAGGCGATCCGCTACCTGCGGGAGTACAACCTCCACGGGGCGGCGCCCACGGGCAAGCGGGTGGTGGTCGTCGGCGGCGGCAACGCGGCCATCGATGCGGCCCGCACCGCCCTGCGCCTCGGTGCGGAGTCGGTCCAGCTCCTGTACCGCCGGACCCGGGCCGAGATGCCGGCCTGGATCGAGGAGATCGAGGAGGCCGAGCACGAGGGGCTGAAGATGGAGTTCCTCATCGCCCCCCTGGAGGTGGTCAGCGAGGGCGGCCGCGTGACGGGACTCAAGTGCCAGCGCATGTCCCTCGGAGAGTACGATCGTACTGGCCGCCGCCGGCCCGTCGGGGTCGCGGGCAGCGAGTTCGTGGTCCCCACGGACCACGTCATCGCCGCCATCGGCCAGACGCTGGAGCCCGGCGCCTTCCTCGGCGACGTCCAGGTCGAGCTGACCCGCAACGGCTACCTGGTGGCGGATCCCGTGACCGGGCAGACCTCGGTGCCCTGGATCTTCGCGGGCGGCGACGCGGCCACCGGACCCGCGTCCGTGGTCGACGCGGTGGGCACGGGCGAGAAGGCCGCGGTGGGCATCGACCAGTTCCTCACCGGCACGTCGGAGCCTTTCTGGCGCGTGGAGCACGGCGTGGACACCCGCTTCGACCCCGAGGCGGATCCCATCCCCGACGACCGCGCCGAGATGCCGCTGCTGCCCATCGACGAACGCTGCGGCTGCTTCGCCGAGGTGGAGCTGACCTTCGACAAGGTGACGGCGCTGCGTGAAGCGCGCCGTTGCCTGCGCTGCGACTACCGCTGCGAAGAGGCCTGAGGAAGGAGAGACGACATGGTGCAGGTGACCATCGACGGTCGCAACATCGTGGTCCCCGAGAACTGGACCATCCTGGAAGCTGCTCGCAGTCTGGGGATCCGGATCCCCACGCTTTGTCACGTGCAGGGACGGGAGCCCCTGGGTGCTTGTCGTGTCTGTCTCGTCGAGGTGGAGGGCGCCCGGTCCCTCGTCGCCTCGTGTGCCATGCCGGTGGCCGAGGGCATGAAGGTCAAGACGATGACCCGGCGGGTCCGCCTGGCCCGCAAGACCATCATCGACCTGTTGCTGTCCGACCACCAGGGAGAGTGCCAGACCTGCGGCCGCAGCGAGGACTGCGAGCTGCAGGCCCTCGCCCGGGAGGTGGGGATCGGCGACATCCGCTACCGGGGCGACAAGAGCCCGAACCACATCGACACCAGCACCCCGGCGCTGATCCGGGAGCAGGGGAAGTGCATCCTCTGCCGGCGCTGCGTCACGGCCTGCAACGACACCCAGTCGGTGGGCGCCCTGTTCCCGCAGTTCCGTGGCTTCGACACGATCATCGCCCCGGCCTTCGGCCACGGCCTCGACACCGTCGCCTGCGTGCAGTGCGGGCAGTGCGCCGCCGTGTGCCCGGTGGGGGCGATCACCGAGCGGGACCAGACCCAGGAGGTCTGGGCCGCGCTCGATGACCCCACCAAGACCGTCATCGTCCAGACCGCGCCGGCGATCCGCGCCGCGCTCGGCGAGGAGTTCGGCTATCCGCCGGGGACCCTGGTCACCGGCAAGATGGTCGCCGCCCTGCGCCGGCTCGGCTTCGCCGGTGTCTTCGACACCAACTTCACCGCCGACCTCACGATCATGGAGGAGGGCACGGAGCTGCTCACCCGCCTGAAGCGGGCGCTGGTGGACCGGGAGCCCGTCGCGCTCCCCATGTTCACCTCGTGCAGCCCCGGCTGGATCAAGTTCACGGAGTACTACTTCCCGGACCTGCTGGCCAACCTGTCCACGTGCAAGTCACCGCAGCAGATGTTCGGGGCGGTGGCCAAGACCTACTACGCCGAGAAGATCGGCAAGCGGCCGGAGGACGTCTTCGTCGTCTCGGTGATGCCCTGCACCGCCAAGAAGTTCGAGGCCGGCCGCCCCGAGATGTGCGACAGCGGTGTGCAGGACGTCGACGTCGTCCTCACCACGCGCGAGCTCGCCCGGATGATCAAGGCCGCGGGCATCGACTTCCGCAGCCTGGCCGACGAGACCATGGACGCCCCCCTGGGGCTGTCGTCGGGCGCCGCGGACATCTTCGCCAACACCGGTGGCGTGATGGAGGCCGCCCTGCGTACGGTCTACGAGATCGTCACCGGCCGCGAGCTGCCCTTCGCCAACCTCCACGTCACCCCGGTCGCCGGGCTCGACGGGGTGAAGGAAGCGGCGGTGACGTTCTCCGGCACCGTGCCGGAGTGGTCCTTCCTCGAGGGCGTCACCGCCCGGGTCGCGGTCGCCCACGGGCTGGGCAACGCTCGGAAGGTGATGAACCTCGTGCGCGCCGGCCAGGCCGGCTACCACTTCGTGGAGATCATGACCTGCCCCGGGGGCTGCATCGGCGGCGGCGGCCAGCCTCGGCTGACCGACGACGGCGTGCGTCGCGCCCGCATCGGGGCCATCTACGCCGAGGACGAGGGAAAGCGGCTGCGAAAGTCCCACGAGAACCCCGAGATCAAGAAGATCTATGAGGATTTCCTCGTGGAGCCGCTCGGTGAGCGCTCCCACCACCTGCTGCACACGAGCTACCAGCAGCGGGAGCGGTACTAGCGCCCGAGGGTGGGAGTGCCGATACTGGAACTCGGAGCGCCGCTCCAGTTCGGCCTTCCGGCCAACGGGCACCGCTGGTGAAGGCCCGTCGCCGGGGCGGCCCCGTCCAAAGGACTCGGCCGCCCCGGCTCTGCCGGTGGTGAGGCTTGCTGCGCGATGGCTGACCAGTCGCCGCTGATCCTCGTGGTCGATGACGACCCGGATTTCGTGGACATGCACGGAGACATCCTGCTCGGTGCGGGGTACCGCGTCGTGTCCGCGTTCGACCCGGAGGCCGCCTGGGCGGTCTTCCAGCGCGAGCAGCCCGACCTCGTCGTGACGGATCTGATGATGAGCGCCGTCGACTCCGGCTTCTCCCTCGCCCGCCAGGTGGCCGCGGCCGCCGGCGCTGGGCGGCGGGTGCCGGTCATCGTCATCACCTCCGTCGGCAGCCGTCGGGGCTTCGATTTCACCCCGCAGGGGCCGGAGGACCTGGCCGCGGTCGGCGCGGCCGCCATCTTCTCCAAGCCCGTGCGCGCCAAGGAGCTACTGAACACGGTCCGCACGCTGCTCGCCCCGGAGGGCTGAGCCGCGCCCGGACGGCGCAGCCTGCGCCGTCCGGCCCATTCTCGAGGGGGGGGAAGGGGCAGGGCGAGACGAGATGGGTGTCCTCGGCAAGTACACCGCGCTCGCCAGGGATGAGGCGATGCTCGCGAAGGGGGCCACCGTGGTCGAATCGTCGCACTCACCCCTGGTCACCACGATCAAGGAGCGCTGTCGCTCGTGCTACACCTGCGTGCGCGAGTGTCCCGCCAAGGCGATCCGGATCTCCAACGGTCAGGCGGAGGTGTTGCCCTGGCGCTGCATCGGCTGCGGCAACTGCGTGCGCGTCTGCAGCCAGAAGGCCAAGCAGGTCCGCAGCGGCCTCGAGACCGTCGCCCGCCTGCTCGCCGAGGGACCGAAGGTCGCGGCTTGCCTCGCGCCGAGCTTCCCGGCGGAGTTCACCGACATCTCCCCGGCAAACCTGGTCGGGCTCCTGCGCCAGCTCGGCTTCCACCTCGTCACCGAGGTGGGGTTCGGCGCGGACCTCGTGGCGCGGGAGTACCGCCGGCTGCTGGCCCAGCCCAGCGGTGACCGCCACATCGCCACCACCTGTCCGGCCGTGGTGGCCTTCGTCCAGAAGTACCACCCCCACGCCGTGCCCTCCCTGGCCCCCATCGTCTCGCCGATGATCGCGCTGGCCCGGGCCCTGCACCGGATCCACGGCCGGGACCTGCGGGTCGTCTTCATCGGTCCCTGCATCGCCAAGAAAGAGGAGATCCTCGACGAGGACGTCCTCGGCGAGGTGGACGCGGTGCTGACCTTCGCCGAGCTGCGCAAGCTGTTCGAGACGCAACGCCTCGTCCCGGGGCGAGCCGCGCCCAGCGACTTCGATCCACCCCGCGCCGGGCTGGGCGGGCTGTTCCCCATCACCCGGGGCATGCTCCAGACCGCGCACATCGACGAGGACCTGATGACCGGCGAGGTGGTCGCCGCGGCCGGCCGCAGCAGCTTCCTCGAGGTGATCAAGGAGTTCGAGCACGGCGACCTCGACGCGCGCCTGGTCGAGGTCCTCTGCTGCAAGGGCTGCATCATGGGCCCGGGGATGACCTCCCGGGAGCCCCTCTTCCGCCGGCGCGCCGCGGTCAGCCAGCAGGTGCGGACGTCCCTCGGTGAGCAGCAGGACCTCCGGGAGGAGCGCCTCCGCACCCAGGAGATGTTCGTCCACCTCGATCTGGGCCGCAGCTTCACCGCCTCCGAGCAGCGCGAATGGAGCTTCTCCCGCGAGGTCCTCGACGAGGTCCGCGCCTGCATGGGCAGCCACGCCTTCTCCGTGCGGGACCTCTGGACCCCCGGCCCCACGGAGCAGGAGGTGCGGGCGATCCTCGACCGCCTGGGCAAGCACGAGCGGGCCGACGAGCTCAACTGCGGGGCCTGCGGCTACGAGACCTGCCGCGAGCACGCGATCGCCATCCATCGCGGGCTCGCCGAGTCGGAGATGTGCCTGCCCTACACCATCGAGCAGCTCCGGCGGACCCTGAAGGACCTGGCCTGCTCCCACGATCAGCTCCGCTCCACCCAGGAGGCGCTGATGCAGTCGGAGAAGCTGGCCAGCATGGGGCAGCTCGCCGCAGGCATCGCCCACGAGGTGAACAACCCCCTCGGGGTGGTGCTGATGTACGCCCACCTGCTGCTCGAGGAGCGGGGCGCGAGCGACGAGCGGCTCGGCGACGACCTCCGGCTCATCGCGGAGCAGGCCGACCGGTGCAAGAAGATCGTCGGCGGGCTGCTCAACTTCGCCCGCCAGAACAAGGTCGTGCTGCAGCCGGTGGACCTCCGCGAGCTGGTGGAGCGCGGGCTGCGGGCCCTGCCTCCCCCGCCGGGGATCGAGGTCCGGCTCGAGCACGAGATCGACGACCCCCAGGCCGAGCTCGACCGGGACCAGATCCTCCAGGTGCTCACCAACCTCGTGAGCAACGCCTACGGGGCGATGAGCGGCGGCGGACGGCTGACCGTGCGCACCCGGGGCGACGCGGACCGGGTCTTCCTGCTGGTCGAGGACACGGGGGTCGGCATCTCGGCCGAGAACATGGCACGCCTGTTCCAGCCCTTCTTCACCACCAAGCAGCTCGGCCAGGGCACCGGGCTGGGCCTGGCGGTCTCCTACGGCATCGTCAAGATGCACCGGGGCGACATCCGAGTGATGTCCAACGCCGACCCGAAGACCGGCCCGACGGGCACCTCCTTCGTCGTCAGCCTGCCCCGGCGAGGTCCCGAGGAGTGAGCGACGCGGTCCACGGCCGGCGGCCGGTGCCCGTCAAGGAGAGCGAGATGCTCCCGCTGCGCATCCTGATCGTCGATGACGAGCTGGGCATGCGGCTCGGCGTCCACCGGGCGCTCGATGGCTACACGGCCCAGTTGGCCGACGTCGAGACCGAGGTCCGCTACTCGGTGGAGCAGGCGGAGACGGGCGAGGAGGCCCTGGAGAAGCTCGCCGCCCACCCGCCCGACCTCTTGCTGCTCGATCACAAGCTCCCCGGCATCTCGGGCCTCGACGTCATCGCCGCGATCGCCGAGCAGCAGCTCGATCTGCTCGTCGTCATGATCACCGCCTACGCCTCCCTGGAGACCGCGGTCACCGCGACCAAGCGGGGCGCCTACGACTTCCTCGCCAAGCCCTTCACGCCCACCGAGCTGAAGGGCGCGGTGACCAAGGCCTCCAAGCACCTGCTGCTGCAGCGCAAGGCCCGGCAGCTCGCCGAGGAGAAGCGGCAGGTCCGCTTCCAGTTCCTCTCGGTGCTGGCGCACGAGCTCAAGTCGCCCCTGGCCGCGGTCGAAGGCTACCTCTACCTGATGCGCGACCGGGCGGCGGGCGAGGAGCTGGCGGCGTACGACAAGATCATCCAGCGGACCCTGGCGCGCACCGAGGGGATGCGCAAGCTGATCTTCGACCTGCTCGACCTGACCCGTATCGAGTCGGGACAGAAGAAGCGGGAGATCGCCGAGGTGGACCTCTTCGACGCGGCCCGGGCCGCGCTGGACGCGGTCCAGCTCGCCGCGACGGAGCAGGAGCTGACCCTCGAGCTGGTGGGCGAGCCCCCCCTGACCCTGCTGGCCGACCGGGGCGAGATCGACATCATCTTCAACAACCTGATCTCCAACGCGGTCAAGTACAACAAGCGCGGCGGCGAGGTGCGGGTGGCCCTGTCCCGGGAGGGCGATCTGACCAAGATCGAGGTCCGCGACACCGGCATCGGCATGACTCCCGAGGCCGTGGCCCGCCTGTTCCAGGAGTTCGTGCGGATCAAGACCGACCAGACCCGGACCATCCCCGGCAGCGGCCTCGGCCTCTCGATCCTCAAGCGCCTGGCCCACCTCTATCAGGGGGACGCCACGGTCCGGAGCGAGCTCGGCGTCGGCAGCACCTTCACCGTCACCCTGCGCCCGGCCACCGAGTAGCGCGCCGTGCAGCTCACCGAGATCGTCGCCTGGCTCAGAGAGGACCGCCCGGAGCGGCTCGCCGAGCTGTGGGCCGCGGCCGATCAGGTACGAAAGGACCAGGTCGGCGACGCGGTCCACCTGCGCGGACTGGTGGAGCTCTCGAGCCATTGCGTGCAGCGCTGCCGCTACTGCGGGATCGCCGCGACCCGCCAGGGGATCCCCCGCTACCGACTGAGCGACACAGAGGTCCTCGCGTGCGCGGCCGACGCCCAGCGCCTCGGCTATGGAACTTTGGTCATGCAAGCCGGTGAGGACCCGGGGATCGCGGCCGAGCCCCTGGCCGACCTGATCCGGCGGATCAAGGACACGACCCCCCTGGCCGTCACCCTCAGCCTCGGCGAGCGGACCCCCGACGAGCTCCGGTGCTG
This sequence comes from Myxococcota bacterium, assembly GCA_034005005.1. Lineage (GTDB taxonomy): Bacteria > Myxococcota_A > JAVEVO01 > JAVEVO01 > JAVEVO01 > JAVEVO01. The sequence goes on along the minus strand of JAVEVO010000030.1, from coordinate 21,816 downwards.
GCGGGAGGCGGGCGCGGACCGCTACCTGCTGCGCTTCGAGACCTCCCGCCGCGACCTGTACGCCCGGATCCACCCCGGCGTACCGGGACGCCATTCCGATCGCTTCGCCACGCTGGCCACGTTGCGGGAGCTCGGCTACGAGCTCGGCAGCGGCGTCATGATCGGGCTGCCCGGCCAGCGCTACCTCGACCTCGCCCGGGACCTGCTGACGTTCCGGGAGCTCGGGCTGGAGATGATCGGCGTCGGGCCCTTCCTGCCCCACCCGGAGACCCCCCTCGGCGAGGAGGTGCTGTCGGGGACGGCCCCGTGGGCCTCGCCCGACGAGCAGGTGCCCGCCTCCGAGGAGCTGACCTACAAGGTGGTCGCCTTGACCCGCCTGCTCTGCCCGACGGCCAACATCCCGAGCACGACCGCCCTGGCGACCCTCAACCAGGAGGGGGGCCGGGAGCTCGGCCTGCAGCGGGGCGCCAACGTGGTGATGCCCAACCTGACGCCGGCGCGCTACCGACGGCTGTACGAGATCTACCCGGCCAAGGCCTGCCTCGCCGAGGAGCCCGGCCGCTTCCACGCGCAGCTCGTCGCGCGGATCCACGAGCTCGGTCGCACGGTCGGCCAGGGCCCAGGGAGCGCGCGCCGCGGCGCCGGCGTCGCGCAGCCGGGAACGAACGCTGGCGCCGCAGCCGACCCCTCACCGGGGCCGAAAGGATGAACCCATGAGCGGACTGCCTCCCATGACCCTCACCGCGGGGGCCCACGACTTCATCGACGACGTCCACCTGGAGAGCCTCCTCGACGGCCCCGCGCCCGAGCCGGCCCGGGTGCGGGCGATCATCGCCAAGAGCCTCGCGAAGCAGGCCCTCGACCTCCCGGAGACCGCGACCCTGCTGCGCGCGGACGACCCAGCGCTGGTCGAGGAGATCTTCGAGGCGGCCCGGGAGCTGAAGCGGACCGTCTACGGCAACCGGATCGTCCTGTTCGCCCCCCTGTACGTCGGCAACTACTGCACCAACGACTGCGTCTACTGTGCCTTCCGGCGCAGCAACACCCACCAGTTGCGACGGGCCCTCGGTGAGGAGCAGCTCCGGCGCGAGGTCGAGGCGCTCCAGCACAAGGGCCACAAGCGGCTGATCCTCGTCTTCGGGGAGCACCCCGACTACGACGCCGAGTTCATCGCCGAGGCCGTCCGCACGGTGTACTCGGTCAAGACCCCGCCCTCCGGCGAGATCCGCCGGACCAACATCAACGCGGCCCCCCTGGACGTCGCGGGCTACCGCACCGTCAAGGCCGCGGGGATCGGCACCTACCAGATCTTCATGGAGACCTACCACCACGCCACCTACGCCAAGGTCCACCCGGGTCGCACCCGCAAGGGCGACTACCTCTACCGCCTCGACGGCCTGGACCGCGCCATGGAAGGAGGCTGCGACGACGTCGGCCTCGGCGCGCTCTTCGGCCTGTACGCGTGGCGCTTCGAGGTCCTCGGCCTGGTCGCCCACGCCCTGCACCTGCAGCAGAAGTACGGCGTCGGACCACACACCATCTCGTTCCCCCGGCTCCAGCCGGCCTCGGGGGTGGTGCACGATGAGCAGCACCTGGTCGCGGACCACGATTTCCTGAGGGTCATCGCCATCTTGCGGCTGGCGGTCCCCTACACGGGGCTGATCCTCACCGCCCGGGAGCGGCCCGCGCTGCGCCGCCAGGCCATGGGCTTCGGGGTCTCGCAGATCGACGCGGGCAGCCGCATCGAGCTCGGCGGCTACAGCGAGGTCGGCGACGCCCAGGTCATGGAGCGGGAGCAGTTCGCGCTGGCCGACATCCGACCCCTCGACGTCGTGATGCGCGAGCTCTTGCAGGACGGCTACCTGCCGAGCTTCTGCACGGCCTGCTACCGGGCCGGCCGCACGGGCGAGCACTTCATGGAGTTCGCGATCCCCGGCTTCATCAAGCGCTTCTGCACGCCCAACGCCTTGCTGACCCTCCTCGAGTACCTGCTCGACTACGCCTCGCCCGAGACCCTCGCCGCGGGGCGGCAGCTCATCGCCGCGGAGCTGGCCAACCTGCCCGACGATCCCGGCCGGAAGCTACTGGTGGAGCGGCTGGCGCAGGTCGAGCACGAGGGCCGGCGGGACCTCCGGTTTTGAGCCCCACCAGCACCGAGCACGACCTGCTCGGCCCCCTCGCGGTGCCGGCGGACAGCCTGTACGGGATCCACACGGTGCGCGCCCGGGGGTCCTTCGATCTCGCCGGCCGCCCGGTGCACCGCGCGCTCGTCCACGCCTACGGCACGGTGAAGCTCGCCTGCCTGCGGGCGAACCAGGAGCTGGGACGCTGGCCCGAGCCGGTCTTCACGGCCCTGGCCCAGGCCTGCGAGGAGCTGGCCGCGGGCGAGCTCGACGCCAGCGTGGTCGTCGACGCCCTGCAGGGAGGAGCGGGGACCTCGACCAACATGAACGTCAACGAGGTCATCGCCAACCGCTCCCTGGTCCTTTTGGGCCATTCGCCGGGTGACTACCAGACCATTCATCCCATCGAGGACGTCAACCTCCACCAGTCCACCAACGACACCTTCCCCACGGCCCTGCGGCTGGCGGCCCTCGTCGGGCTCCGGGCCCTCCAGGCCGAGCTGGTCCTCCTGCAGGAGGCCTTCCAGGCCAAGGAGCGGGAGTTCGCGGGGGTCGTGAAGGTCGGCCGCACGCAGCTCCAGGACGCGGTGCTGACGACCCTCGGCCGGGAGCTGGGGGCCTACGCCGAGGCCTTCAACCGGGACCGCTGGCGCGTCGCCAAGTGCGAAGAGCGGCTGCGGGTCGTCAACCTCGGCGGCACCGCCATCGGCACCGGCCTGGGCGCTCCCCGGCGCTACATCTTCCGCGTCGTCGAGATCCTCCGGGAGCTCACCGGGTTCGGCTTCGCCCGCGCCGAGAACCTCGTCGAGGCGACCCAGAACACGGATCTCCTCGCCGAGGTCTCGGGGATCCTCCGGGCCTGCGCGGTCAATCTGCTGAAGGTCAGCGGCGATCTGCGGCTGCTGTCCTCGGGGCCCGACGCCGGGCTCGGCGAGCTGCGGCTGCCGCCGCGCCAGGCCGGCTCGACGATCATGCCGGGCAAGGTCAACCCGGTGATCCCCGAGGCCGTGACCCAGGCCGCCTTGCTGGTGATGGCCAACGACTCGGCGCTCGGCACGGCCTGCGGCCTCGGGAGCCTCGAGCTCAACCCCTTCTTGCCGCTCGTCGCCGAGCTGCTGCTGGACAACCTCGACCTGCTCACCCGCGCCTGCCGGATGCTGCGGACGCGCTGCGTCGTCGATCTCGCCGCGGACGAGGAGCGCTGCCGGCGCCAGGTGGCGGGAGCCACGGCCGGAGTGACCGCCCTGGTCGAGGAGCTGGGCTACGCCCGCGCCCAGGAGCTCGCCGTGCTGATGCAGCGCACGGGCCGGAGCATGGCCGAGCTGGTGGTCGAGCAGGGCTGGCTGACCGCGGCGCAGGTGGCGGCCGCGGTGGCCCCTGAGCGGGTCACGCGGCTCGGGTCACGGTAGGCGGCCCGGCGGTCGCGGGCCGCGGGGGCCGAGCCCGTCGGGAGCCAGGCGCGCCGGCCGAGTGGGCCGCGCGAGGAGTGGACCATGGGGATCGCGAGTACGCCCAGGGGCTTGCGCCTGCACATCGGCCTCTTCGGCCGGCGCAACGTCGGCAAGTCCTCCTTGCTCAACGCCCTGACCCGCCAGCAGGTGTCCATCGTCTCCCCCATCGCGGGCACGACCACCGACCCGGTGGAGAAGCCCATGGAGCTGCAGCCCCTCGGGCCGGTGGTCTTCATCGACACCGCGGGCCTCGACGACACCGGCGCGCTCGGTGAGCAGCGCGTCCAGCGGACCCGCCTCGCGCTGCAGCGCACCGACGTCCTCCTGCTCGTGGCCACCGCGGACGGGTGGGGTGCGCCCGAGGAGGACCTCCTCGCCGAGCTCGCCACCACCTCGACACCGGTGATCGTCGTGCTCAACAAGGCCGACCTGGCCCCGCCGCCGGCGTCGCTGACCGACCAGCTCACCGCGCGCAAGCTGCCCTGGGTGAGCACCGTGGCCTCGACCGGCGTGGGGCTGCCGGCGCTTCGACAAGCACTTATCGAAGTGGTCCCCGAGGCCTTGATCGAGGCGCCGCCCCTGATCGCGGACCTGGTGCCGCCGGGTGAGCTGGTGGTGCTGGTGGTGCCCATCGACAAGGAGGCTCCCAAGGGGCGGCTGATCGCCCCCCAGGTCCAGGCGATCCGGGAGCTGCTCGATTTCGACAGCTACTGCCTGGTGGTCAAGGAGCGCGAGCTGGCCGAGGCCCTCGGCCGCCTCACGCGACCGCCCGCGCTCGTGGTCACGGACTCCCAGGCGTTCCTCAAGGCGGCCGCGGACACTCCCCGCGAGGTGCCCCTGACGTCGTTCTCCATCCTCTTCTCCCGCGCCAAGGGCGACCTCGTCTCCCTGGTCCAGGGTGCGCTCGCGGTGGAGCGGCTACGCTCGGGGGATCGCGTGCTCATCGCCGAGGCCTGCACCCACCACCCGGTGGGCGAGGACATCGGCCGCGTGAAGATCCCCCGCTGGCTCACCCAGTACACCGGCAGTACACTGGAGTTCGAGGTCGTCGCGGGCCGCGATTTCCCGACCGACCTCAGCCCCTACCGGCTGGTGATCCACTGTGGAGGATGTGTATGGAACCGCCGCGCCATGCTGAGCCGGATCCTCCAGTGTCGGGAGCAGGGAGTGCCGATCACGAACTACGGGCTGGCCATCGCCTACTCCCTGGGCGTGTTCGAGCGGGCGTTGCAGCCGTTCCCCGCGGCCCGGCTCCTGCTCGAGGAGCGCGCGCCGAGCGAGACCTGGCAGGGCTGATCCGCCCCGGACGCGCCCTGCTCCTGCTCGGCTTGCTCTTCCCGGCCTGCGTCGGCGGCGAGGACGTCGACACCGGCGACGCCGAGGTCGACGCGGGCGAAGGCGAGGGCGAGGGCGCCGAGGGCGAGGGCGAAGGGGCCGAGGGCGAGGGCGCCGAGGGCGAGGGCGAAGGGGCCGAGGGCGAGGGCGCCGAAGGTGAGGGTGAGGGCGCCGAGGGCGAGGGCGAGGGCGAGGGCGCCGAGGGCGAGGGTGAAGGCGCCGAGGGCGAGGGCGAGGGCGCCGAGGGCGAGGGCGAGGGCGCCGAGGGCGAGGGCGAAGGCGAGGGCGCCGAGGGCGAGGGCGCCGAGGGCGAGGGCGAGGGCGCCGAGGGCGAGGGCGAGTGTGGCTCCTGGGACGCGCCCTGCCCGGTGCCGGCCTTGCCCGCGGTCCTCACCGGGGACACCCGGGAGAGCACCGTGGCCGAGGCCGACAGCTACTCGCCCTGCGCGCCCGCGACCCGGGAGGACGGCCCCGAGATCGTCTACTCCTGGACCGCGCCCGCCGACGGGATCCTCGGCCTGACCCTCGACGACGCACCCGGTGACGCGGTCGACGTCGACGTGCACCTGCTGGACGGCGACGGGCCCGATTCCTGCCTCGCCCGGGACAACCGCGCCCTCTCCCGGCGAGTGTCCGAGGGCGGAACGTACCGGATCGTGGTCGACACCTGGTTCAATGGGACCAGCGCCTTGGCCGGACCCTACACCTTGACCGTCACGTTCACCCCGACCGCGGGCGGCTGCCCGGAGGGGATGACCCCCGTGGCCGCAGCCTGCATGGACCTGTACGAGGCCCCCAACCGGGCCGGCGCGCTGCCCCTGGTGATGTACAGCTATGTCGAGGCCGGGAGCTGGTGCGCGGCCCGGGGCAAGCGGCTGTGCTACGACGACGAGTGGACCACGGCGTGCGCGGGGGAGGCGGGCAGCAGCTTCCCCTACGGCGACGTGCGGGTGCCCGGGGTCTGCCGGGACGAGGCCCTCTGGCGCCAGTACGATCAGCCGGTGCTCAACGGCTGGCCGCCGGCCGCCAACCGCACCGACGTGGAGTCCCTCGACGCGCTGCTCGCCGCGGTCCGGGCCCTGGGGGCGAATGCCGCGGCTGATCACGTCCTCTGGCTCTACCAGGCCGCCGGCAGCGGGGACTACGACGGCTGCGTCAACGAGCAGGGGGTCTTCGACACCATCGGCAACGTGGAGGAGTGGACGATCCGACGGGACGGCGGCGCGCCCCAGTTCCACGGCAACCTCAAGGGACGCTACTGGGCCGACAGCCGCACCTGCCAGGCGAACATCACCGTCCACGGCGACGGCTTCCGCTTCTACGAGATCGGCTTCCGCTGCTGCCTGGACCCCTGACCAGCGGGCACCTCAGGATCCCCGGTCACCCTGCGACGCGCTGTCGCGGGGCACGTCCCGGGCCTGTACAAATCGAATCCGCTCCGATACCCTCGGCCACACACGACCAGGGCTCGTCACGAGCCGCCACGACGGGAGGGCAGGGCATGCAGCCGATCCAGCAGCGGGGAGACTTCATCGGCGCCGGCGGCGTCTTCCTGGTGCTCTCCCTCCTGGCCCACCCCGCCTGCTCGCAGCCCGCCGGCGCGGGATCGGCCGCCGCGCCCACTCCGGCCGCCCCGGCCGCCCCGGCCCAGGAAGCCCCGGCCCCGGGACTGACCCAGCCCGTGCCGGGCAAGGGTGGCGTCGCAGCCGAGAAGACCCGCTCCTATGACGACTTCGAGCGCCCGCAGGCCTGCGCCGGCTGTCACCGGGACATCTTCCAGCAGTGGGAGCAGTCCATGATGGCCCAGGCGTTCACCCACGAGTGGGACGAGATCGAGTACTTCGACCTCGCGGTCCCCCACGCGGCCCGGGAGCCCAAGGTCGCCGCGGTGAAGGCCGAGTGCAACGGCTGCCACACGCCCATGGCGTTTCTGGCCGGCGACGTGCCGCCGCCCCGCCCGGCGAAACGCTCCCGGGCCAACGAGGGGGTGAGCTGTGACGTCTGCCACGTCATCCGCGGCTCGGCCACGGCGCGCCCCTTCAACTTCTCCTACGTCGTCGAGCCCGGGAAGACCAAGGTCGGTCCCCGGGGGGACCGGGAGTCGCCCCACCACGCGACCATGAAGCTCGATTTCATCTCGACGGCCGAGTACTGCGGGACCTGCCACAACGAGCAGAGCCCCTACGGGGTCTGGGTCAAGTCGACCCAGATCGAGTACGCGGAGGGTCCCTATCCACGCATGGGACTGAAGTGCCACGATTGCCACATGCCCAAGGCCGAAGGAAAGATATCCTCGACATCCAATGGTACTGAAGTCAGCCACCAGCACCTGTTCTTCGGCGCTCACGTCGACAGCAAGATCCGGGGTGCGATCGAGCTCCGGATGCACGCGGACCGCCGCGAGGTGGAGCCCGGTGAGACCGTCAAGCTGACCCTGTACCTGTTCAACGCCAAGGCGGGCCACAAGATCCCGTCGGGCAGCGTCGAGGACCGGCAACTGTACGTGCACGTCGAGGCCCGGGACGCCAAGGGTGCGGTGACCCACCTGCCCGTGGACCGCAAGGGGTTCCCGGGGGAGGAGTACACCCTGGCCTCCGACGAGCTCGCCTGGCACGACCTCGGCGAGGCTCGTGGGATCGCCGATTTCCCTGGCCTGCCCCGCGACGGCCTGCCCATCGGCGACCGCATCTTCCGCCAGGCCTACCTCAACCCCCGGGGCGCACTGACGATCATGCAGTGGTACACCGCCTCCCTGGGCGTCGACTACCGGATCGGGCCCCTGGAGACCAAGGTCGAGACCTACACCTTCAAGGTGCCAGTGAACGCGCCGCCCGGTCCCCTGGTCGTCCAGGCGACCCTGAACTACCGCCTGCTGGTGAAGACCATCGGCGACCACCTCGGCGTCCCGGCCGAGGAGACCGCGGACCGGCTGATCAACGATACGACGACGACCCTCACCGTGCTCGACTAGCGGAGGCGACCATGAGCTCCTGCACCACCCGCACACACCGCGGCCGAGCAACCTGGCTCTCGACGGGAGCCGGGAGCGCGCTCCTGCTCCTGCTGCTCGGCGTCGGTCGGCCAGCGGAGGCCATCCCCGCGTTCGCCCGCTCCCACAACTTCTCCTGCACGACCTGCCACCAGCCCTTCCCGCGGCTGAAGCCCTACGGGGAGGAGTTCGCGGGCAACGCGTTCGCGCCCTCCGACGCCGAGGGGATGCCACCCCGCTACTTCCTCGACGTCGGCGACGACGCCCTCGCCCTGCTGCGGGATCTGCCCCTGGGGGTGCGCGCCGACCTCTACGCCGACGTGCAGGCGGGTCGGGACGACCGGGACGACGGCTTCACCGATCTGAAGGTGCCCTACGGGATCAAGCTGCTGTCCGGCGGGCGGATCGCCAAAAACGTCGGGTACTACTTCTATTTCTACATGAGCGAGCGCGGGGAGGTCGCCGGACTGGAGGACGCCTACCTGCACTTCCACCAGCCCTTCGACCTCCCCGTCGATCTCCTGATCGGTCAGTTCCAGGTCAGCGATCCGCTGTTCAAGCGGGAGCTGCGGCTCACCTTCCAGGACTACCTGCTGTACAAGGTCCGCCCGGGGCGCAGCCTGACCAACCTGACCTACGATCGGGGGCTGCTGCTGACCACCAGCCTGCCCACGGGGACGGACCTCACCGCGATCCTCGTCAACGGCAACGGCCTGGGCGAGGCCGATGCGCGCGAGGACTACGACTTCGCCCGGGGGAAGCTGGCCATGGGGCGGATCTCCCAGGACCTCGGCCCCTTGCGGCTCGGCTTCTTCGTCTTCGGCGGGACCGAGGAGCAGGCCCCCGAGCGCGGGGTCTCGCTGCAGACCAACGCCCCCCTGCTCTGGGGACCCGACCTGACCCTCGCGGTGGAGCGCTTCGAGCTCAACGTCCAGTACCTGCGCCGCCACGACGACAACCCCTGGTTCCTGCCGGTCCGGGGTGAGACGCCCCGCGAGGGGATCACCACCGACGGCCTCCTCGGCGAGCTGCTCGTCGATCTCACCGGCAACGGGGGCCCGGTCTGGCTGGTGGTCCTCGCCAACTGGGTCGACAGCGACGAGGACCGGCACGACGTCCAGGCCTACACCGGCAGCCTCACCTGGCTCTGGCGGTCCAACCTGCGGCTGCTCGCCGAGTACACCTACACCCGGGACCGTGGGGGCGTGCAGGTCGACGAGCACCGGGGGACCCTCGGCCTGGTCAGCGGGTTCTAGCCCCTCGTCTCGGCGAAGATGACCGGTCGAGCACCTGGTGGCGACCGGCCGGCGCGCCGGTCGTGCAGGTGCCGACCTGTCGGCCGGCAGCCACCCGAGCAACGGATCGGAACCGCGGTGTCGAGGTTCTGGTGTATGGAGTGAAGTCCGGGGGGGAGAGTCAACCGGAGGAGGGCGACCATGGAGTTCCGTGATCTCGTGATGCAGCGCTACGCGACCAAGCGATTCGACGGCCGGGCCGTGCCCGAGGAGACCGTACAGGCGATCCTCGACCTCGCCCGCTTCGCCCCGTCCGCGCTGAACCTCCAGCCGTGGCGGATCCGGGTGGTCACCGCCCCGGCGCAGAAGGAGCAGCTCCTCGGGGCGAGCTGGAACCAGCGGCAGATCACGAGCTGCTCCCACCTGCTCGTCTGCTGCGCCAACCGTGACCTGGACGCGGTGGTCGCCCGGCTCGAGCGGGCGCTCGTGGAGGCCGCGGCCCCGGAGCCCATGCGCCAGGCCGTCGTCGGGATGGCCCAGGGCCTCGCCCAGAGCCTGTCCGCCGAGGGCGCGCTCGCCTGGGCGCAGGGGCAGGTGCAGCTCCTGGTCGCCAACCTGCTACTGGCCGCGCAGGCCCACGGTGTCGCCTCCTGCCCCATGTCGGGGTTCGACGCGGCGGCGTACTCCCGGATCCTCGAGCTCCCGGCCAGCCTCGTGCCGACCATGCTGGTCCCCCTGGGCTACCCCGCGGACACCCCCGCGCCGAAGCTGCGCTACGCGCTCGACGAGCTGCTGGTCTGAGCCGCGCGGCGAGCGGCGGTCCTCGCACCGCTCGATCCTCCAGAATGGACAAATGAGCTTGATCTCCCTGCCCCTCCGGGATACCTAGACGCGGGTCGATCGTGCCCTCAGGGCCAGCCGCCGAGGCAGGAGAGTGCTCCATGAAGACCGCCAAGAAGCCGAGCAAGACCAGCCGCCGCAACGCGGCCCACAAGCACAAGCTCGCGAAGAAGAACCGTCGTCTCGCGGGCCTGCTCAAGAAGAAGCACAACGGGGGCCACTCGAGCTGGTGATCCCCGGCTCGAGCCGCTGGATGCCGAGCGGGGAGCACATGGGCCGACGATCGCTGCTACTGGCTCCCCTCCCCCACCTCCTCCCCCTGCTGCTGCTCTTCACCTCCCTCGTCCTGCTCCGCTTCGAGCTGGTGGGGACTCTGGGCATGGGCCCGGGGCAGGCCCTCGGTGCCGGCCTGCTGCAAGGCTGGTACTACGATCTGGTCCTCTCGCTCGGGGTCGCCGTGGGCGCCTGGCTGCTCCAGGGGCTGCTCTTCGTGCCCTGGCCCCTCGGGTGGAGCCTCGCCGCCTCCTTCCTCTGGGTGGCGACCCTCGCCAACGTCATGCACCTCCGCTTCTTCGGCATCCCCCTGGACTGGTGGATCGTCGAGCTGCACTGGCGCGAGGTGGGCGTGGTCAAAGGCTCTGCCGTCCAGCTCGGCCTCCGACCGACGATCCTCCTCAGCCTGGCCCTGCTGATCGCGGCCCTGGTGCAGGCCCTGCTCGCCCGACGGCTCGGCCGGCGGCTCGGCCTCCCCGCCCCGCCGGGCCTCTGCTCCCTGCAGGCGCGTGGTCGCAGCCTGCTCCTGGCGCTCGGCCTGTTCCTGCTCGCGGGGTTCCTCTGGAACGCCCCCGACTGGTTCACCACTCGCCTCGGCCGCCACGCGACCGCGCTCGGCGACAACATCGTCCGGGTGTGGGCGCTGCAGAACTTCGGCGACTACGCTGGCGTCGGCACCGGCTGGGCCGCCTCGCTCGCCGGCTCCCTGACCGAGGCCGAGCAGGCGGCGCCGACCCGGGTGCTCGCCGCGTACCAGCGGCTCCAGCCGGGTCGGGATCCCGAGATCCCGCCGGAGCCCTGGCCCTTGCAGCGCCGGCTCGCGCCGGCTCCGGAGTCCTCCCGCCGCACCCGGGAGCAGCTCGGGCTACCAGCCACCGGGCCCATCAACGTGCTCTTCCTGTTCGTGGAGAGCATGCGGGCCTACGAGTGGCAAGACGCCACGCTCTCCCGGCTGATCTTCCCGCGACTGCACCGCGTCGTGGACGACCGGGCGATCTCCTTCACCCAGACCTACTCCTCCAGCTTCTCCGACGGCCAGACCGTACGCGGCCAGTTCAGCGCCCAGTGCTCGGACCTGCCCAACATGACCGGCGCGGCCGAGTACATCGCCCACCCCACCCTGCGCATCACCTGCATCCAGTCGTTCCTCAAGGCCCACGGCTACCAGACCCTCTGGTTCAACTCCTGGCACAGCAGCTTCCACGGCAAGCGGGCCTTCGAGACCCTGCACGGCATGGACACCTACTTCGATCACGACTACTTCCGCACCAAGGGGATCACCCAGCGGATCGGCGACTGGGGTCTGGCCGACGGCCCGGTGCTCCAGGAGACCCTCGCCAAGCTCCAGGAGCTGGCCGCGGGGGGTCAGCCGTTCTACGTCAACCTGCTGACCATCTCCACCCACCACCCCTACACCATCGTCCCCGAGGGCCCCTTGCCTCCCGAGCTGGCCGCCCTGGCCACGACGAACGAGGTCTATGCGGCGTACCTCTCGCGGCTGATCTACGAGGACGGGGCCGTCGCCGACTTCATCCAGGGGATCTTCGACGGCCCCCTCGGCGACAGTACGCTGATCGTGCTGCAGGCCGACCATGGCTCCAACGTGGCCCCGACGGGGGTGGACGCGGTGCAGCAGGTCGAGCTCCGCTTCCGGATCCCCCTGCTGTTCATCAGCAAGAACCTCCCCCGCGCCGCCCAGGTCCACGAGCCGGCCCACCAGATCGACATCGTGCCCACGGTGGCTGGCATCCTCGGCCTGCCGGGCACGGTCTCCTGGCTCGGCCGGGACCTGTTCGCGACGGAGGGCAGCCACTGGCTGTACGCGGCAGGCGATCTGCTCAACTACCGGGTGGGCGAGCGAGCTTGCTACACGCTCAACAACCACCCCCCGGTGACCTGCTTCGACCTCGCGGGGAAGGATCCCCTCTTCACCCCGCCCACCCGGCAGGTGCCCGAGGACGAGGAGCTCTCCCGGTTCTTCCGCAAGGTCGCCGAGGCCAACCGCCGGGCCATCGCGCTCAACCTGTTCGAGCCCCCGCCCGCGCCCCCCGCGCCCCCCGCGCCCTGAGCCAGCAGGCCGACGCCGGCCGGATTCAACGCTCCAGCAGGCGCTGCGCCTGATTGAGGTGGCGATTGGCCTCCTCGAGCGCGCCGCGCCCGAAGGCCTGCATGGCCCGGGCGAGCTCCGCCTGGACCTCGGTGGCCGAGAGGCTGCCGGCGCCAGCCGCCTGCGCGCTCAACCGCTTCAGCTTCTGCTGGAGGAAGCGGTCGTCGACCTGCACCCCGGCGAGCTGCGCCTGGATGGCGTCGAGGGCCATGGCCGCGCCGTCCTCCTGACCGGCCGCGAGGGCTTGTTGGGTCTTTCGTACCAGAGCAGCATGGCCCGGCAGGTCCGCCGGGACCAGTCCACGCCGATCCCGCTCGGCCAGCAGGCTCCCCAGACGGAGGCGCAGGGCCTCGATCCCCGTCGGCGGCGGTGCGGCGGCTTCCCGGGACGCCTCCTTGGTGCGCGGCGAGGCGACGGCCCGGGAGGCGGCCCGCGGGGTGGCGGGCCCTCGCCCCGCTCCGGGCCGGGAGGGGCCCAGCTCGAGGGGGGCGAAGGACACGGTCGCGCCCGGCTCCTCGGCCCCGGACGACGGGGCGGGGGCGCGGACACCTGGACCCGGATCCGCCGGGGCGCCCGGGTCCGGCGTGGCGCCCGGGTCCGGCGTGGCGCCCGGGTCCGCCGGGGCACCCGGATCCGCCGGGGCGCCCGGGTCCGCCGGGGCGGGCGGCTGCGAGGCTCGCTCCGGTGCCGGACCTCCCACCGCCAGCAAGCCGACGGCCAGCCCGACGACGAAGAGCGCCAGCAGCGCGGCCAATCCCCCCCAGAGCAGCCGCGGCCGAGGACGCGCCACGCCAGGGGGGCGGAGGCCGGCCTCGCCGAGGACGCTGTCGGGCGCGGTCTCGCCGAGCACGTCGATGGTCATCCGGCTCTCGGGCCGGGAGGGGCGCCCGGCGAGGTCCCCGAGCAGCCCGGCGCCGGAGGCCGCGGTGAGCGCCTCGACGAGGTTCGCGTCCTCGGCCCCCGCGGCGCGCCGCGTCGCCGGCGGGGTGAGCGGCGGCAAGGGCAGGTCGGCCTCGGGCGGCAGGGACACGGCGCGCAGGGCCTCGGCCAGCTCCCTCGCGGAGGCGAACCGGTCGTCGGGCTGCCGCGCCAGACAGCGGGCCACCACGGCCCGCAAGGCCGGGGGCAGGTCGGGCCGGGCGGGGAGCGGCGGCGCCTCCTGGGTCAGCTTGAGGGTCATCAGGCCGAGGACCGACGTGGAGGCGTAGGGGAGCTGACCGGCCAGGGCCTCGTACAGCAAGGTCCCCAGGGCGTACAGATCACAGCGACGGTCGATGGGGCGGGCCGCGGCCTGCTCCGGGGCCATGTACTCGGGAGTGCCGAGCACGTAGCCGGAGCCGGTCAGGCGCTCGGGCGAGGACCCGCCCACCAGCTTCACCAGGCCGAAATCCAGGACCTTGACCGCGGGCGCGCCGCTCGCCCGCTGGCGGTCCGTGAGCAGCATGATGTTGGCCGGCTTCAAATCCCGGTGGATCACCTCGTGGCCGTGTGCCTCGGCGAGCGCGTCGAGCACCTCCCCCGCGACCGCGCACAACTGCCGGCAGGAGAGCTCGCCACGGGCGAGCAGGCCTTGCAGGGTGGCGCCGGCGATGCGCTCCATCACCATGAACAGGGTCCCGTCGGACTCGACGCCGAAGTCGTACAGGCGGACGATGCCCGGGTGGTCGAGCAGGGCGATGGTCTGGGCCTCCCGCAGGAAGCGCTCCCGGGCCTCGGCGGCCTGCATCCCGCCGGCCGGGAGGATCACCTTCACGGCCACCGGCCGCTGGATGAGCGGCTGGATCGAGCCGTAGACCGAGCCCATGCCGCCACGGCCGACCAGATCGAGCAGCGGGTAGCGACCGCCGAGCACGGAGCCCAGGAAGGGATCGCGCGGCGCCCGCTGGTGGTCCCGCAGGGAGACGAGGTAGCGCCCATCGCGAGGGCAGCGCACCTCCTCGGGGTGCTGGGGGAGGTAGCCGCAGAGGTGGCAGATGCGGCCGGCCACAGCGGGCTGACCGTCCAGGCTGGTCATGGGCGCCATGCTCCTCGAGGGCGGCAGCCGGCGCGGCGCGGGGGGTTCATTCGCCCGGCACCGGGATCGGCCGCAGGCAGAACTTGACCACGCTCTCGGTGGCGCCGGGCCGCAGGCAGCGCAGCTCGCTCGGCCCCGGACAGTCGCCGTCCGCGAGGCAGACGCGCGTGCAGATGCTCCGGGAGCTGGCGCACGGATGGTTCGCGCACATGCAGATGCCCGTCTCGCACTCGTAGCCGTGCAGACACTCCTCGCCCAGGGTCCGTGGCCCGGGCAGGGCGCAGGTGGGGATGTAGAGATCACCGGGGAACGAGCACTGCTCGCCGCGATCGCAGTCCCGGCTGAGGGCCCGCCCATCCGCGGAGTAGCCCTCGGGCTTGCAGGCGGCGGAGCACTTCGGCCCGGCGGCGCCGGTGGTGCAGCTCATCTCCTGGCACAGGCTCCCCCGCGTGGCGGTGATCACCTCGAGGGGGTTGGAGAAGGGCACGCAGGGGCTCCCCGTGGGGATGCCGCCGGCGGGCAAGCACGCGGCGAGATCGGGGCGCCCCAGGGCCTCGAACGAGGTGCAGAAGCCACCGGGCAGGCAGGGGTCCGGAAGCTGCGCCGGGTCGCAGGTGGTGGTGCACAGCCCGATGGAGCCCTCCTCGGGGAGGCAGCGCGAGCCCTCGGGGCAGTTGGCCTGGCCGTAGCAGGAGCGGATGATGCAGCGCCCGTCCGCACAGATCCACTGCGGCGGCGGGCAGTTCTCCGGGGAGCACACCGGCCCGGGGCCGCCGTCGCCGCCGTCGCCGCCATCCACCGGCGCGGCGTCCGGGGCCGGCTGGCCGGCGTCCGCGGCAACGCCGCCGTCCTCCGGGGGGAGCCGGTCCCACTGCGGCGGACATCCGGCCGCGAGCGCCGCGAGCGCCAGCGCGGCGACGCGGCCCCACCCCCCCGCTGACCGGACGCCCCTCATCGGGGCAGCTCCCCGGTGAAGATCACGCCGCCTGCGCCAGGCACCACCCATGGAGCTAAAGCAATGTTCCATGACCGTTCTTTGGTACTCGAGGACTGCTCTACCCGCGGCGACGGCTCCCGGAGCAGCAGGGCCCCACCGGCGAGCACGAGCGCGCCGGCGCCCGCATACAGCAGCCGCGCCGCCAGCCAGCGGTCCTCGCCGCGGGAGCGGGCGGCCACGCGGTCGGCTCGCGACTCGGCGGGATCGTTGTGGATCGTGGCCTCCTTCAGGGCCAGGCGGTTGAGGAGCACACCCCCGCCGCCGAGGAGCGCGCCACCCGCGGCGAGGCCATAGACCCAGGGACGGAGAGAGGCCGACGGCGCACTGGCAGGAGGCCCACCGGCCGGCGGTGGGGACGGCGACTCGCCGCGGCGGGTCGCCGGGGACGCGGGAGTCGCCGGGCGGAGGCTCGGGATCAAGGTGAGCAGCTCACCCGGCAGCACCTCGACGGTCTCCTCCCAGCTTCCGTCCCGGGGGTGGACGACCCGCACCCGGTGCTCCCCCGCGGGCACCTCGTCCAGGTGCAAGGGAGCGACGCCCCGGGCCTGCTCGTCGAGCAGCACGGTCGCGCCCGCGGCGCCCTCGATCGCGACGCGCCCCAGCCGCTGCCGCCACTGCTGCGCCACCAGCTCGGGCAGCCCGGCGAGGAAGGGCCCGGGCTCGTCGGGGAAGGACTGGAACAAGGGCTGCGGGGGCTCGGGGCGCTTCGTCCCGACGAGCTGCAGGCTGAGGCGGATCTTGCCCGCGTCCTGGCCCACGAAGCCGAAGAGCAGGAGGTCGAAGCCCAGCCGCGTCGCGGCCTCGGCGCGGCAGTCCGCGTCCCCGAGGCAGGCCGTCGCATCGCCGGAGCCGGCCCGAACGAGCTCCGCCTGGAGCTCCTCGGGATCCCCCGCCTCGCCCCCCGAGCAGAGGACGAGGGACTCGCTGGCGACGGCGGTGGCTTGCTCCGCGAGGGCCGCGACGGGGGGAGCAGAGGGCAGGATCAGGACGGCGAGCCGGGGTGCGGCAGCGAGCGGGCGGGGCGCGAGGATGCCCAGCGACAGCGACGGCAGCAGCAGCAGGCAGGTGGTCAGGCCGCTGCCAATCCTCATCGAGGTGCCCCCCTGCGACCCTGGAACGTCTGGCCGAGCCTGCCGCGTGGGGGACGATCCCGCCCCCTCGGGGCCGAGTCACGGCTCTGCCGCGGTCCCCTCTCCCCCCAACTCGGCCTGAACATAGGGGAAGATCGCCGGCGTCGTCAACTCTCCCGTTTTCCCTTGACGCGCTCGCGGCGCGGGCGTTAGCCTCGTGCGCCAGGTAACCGTCTCGACTCTACTTTTCGCTGATCGCTGAGCAGGGGGCCCCCGATGAGATTGACCATCGACGATCGGATCGTGCAGGCCGAGGAAGGCCAGACGGTCCTGGACGCGGCACGCGCGGCAGGGATCTATGTCCCCGCGCTGTGCCATCACCCGAAGACGGGCAAGGCCGGTCGTTGCCGGGCTTGCGTGGTCGAGGTCGAAGGACAGCGTGGCCTCAAGGAGGCCTGTGCCCTCCCCGTGCGCGAGGGGATGGTCGTCCGCACCCAGACGCCGAAGGTCCTCGCGACGCGCCGGATGGTCGTCGAGCTGCTACTCTCGGAGGGGCACCACAACTGCCTCTCCTGCCAGGCCAACGGCGGCTGCGAGCTGCAGGACATGGCCTACCACCTGGGCATCGAGCAGCCCAGCTTCCTGATCGACAGCGAGCCGACCCCGCTGGACACCTCCTCGGAGGGCATCGTCCGGGAGGCCGACAAGTGCATCCACTGCGGCCGCTGCGTCGCCGCGTGCCAGAACGCGGTGGTCAACCAGGTGCTGGCCTTCGGCTACCGCGGCAGCCACGCCAAGGTGATCTGCGACGACGACATCCCCATGGGCCTGTCCTCCTGCGTCCTCTGCGGCGAGTGCGTGCAGGTCTGCCCGGTGGGCGCCTTGACCCTGCGCCAGCCGCGCGAGCAGAAGATCCGCCCCTGGCAGACGCAGGCGACCAAGGTCACCTGCCCCTACTGCGGTGTCGGCTGCCAGATCGACCTGCACACCAAGGACAACCGCTACGCCTTCGCGATGGCCCACGAGGGCAACTGGGAGCAGCAGCCCAACAAGGGGATGCTCTGCATCAAGGGCCGCTTCGGCCTCGACTTCGTCGATGCGCCGGACCGGCTGCGCACGCCTCTCGTGCGCAAGGACGGCGAGCTGGTGCCCGCCTCCTGGGACGAGGCCCTGGGCATCGCGGCCGAACGGCTGGCCGCGGTCAAGGAGGCCCACGGGGCCGACGCGCTCGGGTTCTTCACCTCGGCCAAGGTGACCAACGAGGAGAACTACGCGCTGATGCGCTTCGCGCGGTCGGTGATCGGGACGAACAACATCGACCACTGCGCAAGACTTTGACACAGCTCCACGGTGGCCGGTCTGGCCGCCACGCTGGGCTCCGGGGCGATGACGAACGGGATGGAGGAGGTCCTCCAGTCCAAGGTCGTCCTGCTCATCGGCTCCAACCCGACCGCGAATCACCCCGTCTTCGCCTCCCTGCTGAAGCAGGCCGTGAAGCACCGGGGCACGAAGCTCATCGTCTGCGACCCCCGCCGGATCGACATGGTCGACTTCGCGGACATCTGGCTGCAGCAGCGCAACGGCTCCGACGTCGCCCTGCTCTCGGGGCTGCAGCACATCATCCTGCGCGAGGGCTGGGAGGCCGCCGACTACCTCCGTGAGCGCACGGAGGGCTTCGACGAATACCGCAAGTCCCTCGAGTTCTTCACCCCCGAGAAGGTCGCGGAGCTCACCGGGGTCGAGGTCGCGGACCTCGAGGCCGCGGCCCGGCTGTACGCCACCAGCGGGGTCGGCGCGCTGTACTACTGCATGGGGATCACCCAGCACAGCCACGGCGTCGACAACGTCAAGGCCTGCGTCAACCTGCAGCTCATCACCGGCAACATCGGCGTCGAGGGTGGGGGCGTCAACCCGCTGCGCGGCCAGAACAACGTCCAGGGCGCCTGCGACATGGGCGGCCTGCCCAACGTCTTCACCGCGTACCAGCCGGTCACCAACCCCACGGCGGTCGAGAAGTTCTCGAAGTACTGGGGTACCCCCGTCAGCGACAAGGTCGGCCTGACCCTCACCCAGATGGTCCCGGAGTGCGGCCAAGCCATCCGCGCGCTCTACGTCCTCGGTGAGAACCCGATGGTCTCCGACCCGAACCTCCACCACGTCGAGGAGAGCCTGCGCAAGCTCGATTTCCTGCTCGTCCAGGACATCTTCCTGACCGAGACCGCGCGCCTCGCCGACGTCGTCCTGCCCGGGGTGAGCTTCGCCGAGAAGCTCGGCACGGTGACCAACACCGAGCGGCGGGTGCAGCTCACCAACCCGGCCATCCGCCCCACGGGCGACGTCCGCCAGGACTACGAGATCGTCGCGGACCTGGCCGCGCGCTTCGGCCACACCTTCCCGCGCACCCCCGAGGGGCTGTTCCGGGAGATCCGGGACCTCACCCCGTCCTACGCCGGGCTCACCTACGACCGGATCCGGGACGTCGGCATCCCCTGGCCGTGCCCGACCGAGGAACACCCCGGCACGCGCACCCTGCACAAGGGCAAGTTCAGCCGGGGCCTGGCCTTGCTCACGCCCCTCACCTACAAGCCGCCGGCCGAGGAGCCCGACGAGGTCTACGGGCTGGTGCTGAGCACCGGCCGCATCCGGGAGCACTTCCACACCGGCAGCATGACCCGCCGCTCGGGCATCCTCGACGCGATCGTCAAGGCCGGCCACGTCGAGCTGCACCCCACGGACGCGGCCGCGCAGGGCATCACCCACGGGGAGCGGATCGCCGTCGCCACCCGCCGCGGCCGGATCGAGACGCTGGCCCTGGTCACCGAGCGCGTCTCCCCCGGCTCGATCTTCGTGCCCTTCCACTTCGCCGAGGCCCCGGCGAACGCGTTGACCAACGACGCGCTCGACCCGATCGCCAAGATCCCGGAATTCAAAGTCTGTGCGGCCCGCATCGAGCGGATCGCGGACGCCAAGGGCTGAGGGGGGGCGAAGCCGTGCAAAGCGAACTGCGCAACAAGATCGAGTCCATCGCTGCCCGCTACCCGGAGCGCCGCTCCGCCCTGATGCCGGCCCTGCACGAGGTGCAGCAGGAGACCGGCCGGATCGGCAAGGAGGAGCTGGCGGAGGTCGCGAAGATCCTCGACGTCCCCCTCTCCACCGCGTACGGCGTGCAGACTTACTACTCAATGTACCACCGCGAGCCGGTCGGAAAGTACCACCTACAGGTCGACACCAACGTGCCGGCCATGCTCGCCGGTGCGGACGAGATCCTCCGCCACCTGCAGCAGACCCTCGGCATCCGGGTCGGGGAGACCACGGCCGACGGGCTGTTCACCCTCAGCACCGTGGAGGACCTCGCGTCCTGCGGCACCTGCCCGGTGATCCAGGTGAACGACCGCTACTACGAGGCCATGACCGTGGCGCGGACCGACGCCCTGCTGGCGGGCCTGCGTGAGAGCGTGCTGCCCGACCTCCCCGCCGAGACCCACTGGGAGTCGACCTGCAACCTGCTGCTGGCGCGGCGCGGGACGCCCGACGCCACCCGCATCGACGTCTACCGGGCCCACGGCGGGTACCAGGCCCTGGCCAAGGCCCTGGCCCTCCAGCCGGAGAGCGTGCTGGCCGAGGTCAAGGAGTCCAACCTGCGCGGGCGGGGCGGCGCCGGCTTCCCGGCCGGCGTGAAGTGGGGGTTCCTCGCCAAGGGCACCGGCAAGCCGGTGTACCTGGTCTGCAACGCGGACGAGGGCGAGCCGGGCACCTTCAAGGACCGCCAGATCCTCGAGTACGACCCCCACCTGCTCATCGAGGGCATGGCCATCGCGGGCCACGCGATCGGCGCCAAGCTCGGGTTCATCTACATCCGCGGCGAGTTCGCCTGGATCGCCCGGATCCTCGAGCGGGCGGTCGCCGAGGCCCGGGAGCAGGGCTGCCTCGGCCAGGACATCCTCGGCCTCGGCGGCGAGTTCGACATCGTCGTCCACCTCGGCGCGGGCGCGTACGTCTGCGGCGAGGAGACCGCCCTCATCGAATCCCTCGAGGGCAAGCGGGGCAACCCGCGGCTGAAGCCCCCCTTCCCGGCCGCGGTCGGCCTGTACGGCTGCCCCACCATCGTCAACAACGTCGAGACCCTCGCCTCGGTCCCCTACATCGTCGAGCACGGCGCGGCGAGCTTCAAGCGCTTCGGCACCCCCGGCAACCACGGGACCAAGATCTTCGGCATCTCCGGCCACGTCGCCCGTCCGGGCGTCTACGAGTACCCCCTGGGCACGCCCCTGAGCGAGCTGCTCGCGGCGGCGGGCGGGGTGACCGGGACCCTCAAGGCGGTCATCGTCGGCGGGCTCTCCGTGCCGATCCTCACCGCGGCCGAGGCGGCGGACCTGCAGATGGACTACGACTCCTGCCTCAAGAAGGGCACGATGCTCGGCTCGGGGGGGATCATGGTCATCAACGACCAGGTCAGCATCCCTCGCCTGGCCTTGCGGGCGATCCAGTTCTACGCCCACGAGTCCTGCGGGCAGTGCACTCCCTGCCGGCAGGGCTCCCACGTCATCGCCGCGCTGCTGCGGCGGCTGGTCGCCGGCTGCGGCTGCGCCGGAGACATCGACCGGATCCTCGACCTCTGCGCCCGGATCAAGGGCTCGACGCTCTGCCCGACGGGCGATGCGTTCGCGGTCCCGATCGAGGCGATGATCAAGAAATTCCGCAACGAATTCGAAGGATTCGTTCGCTGAACCGGAGGAACGGACCCATGGACGAGCGAGCGAAGATCCTGGTCATCGACGATGACCCCGACATCCACGAGATCTGCAAGCTGGTGCTCGAGAACGCCGGCTATCAGGTGCTCCTCGCGTCCTCGGGCGCGGCCGGGCGGACGATCATCACCGCGGAGGAGCCCGACCTGAT
The DNA here is from genome assembly GCA_034005005.1 of Myxococcota bacterium. Lineage (GTDB taxonomy): Bacteria > Myxococcota_A > JAVEVO01 > JAVEVO01 > JAVEVO01 > JAVEVO01. Next base: position 483 of record JAVEVO010000030.1, on the reverse strand, counting down.
CGTCCTGGACATCATGATGGAGGAGGCCGACAGCGGCTTCCAGATGGCGGGCTGGCTCAGCCAGAGCTACCCCGCGATCCCAGTCCTGATGCTGTCCTCCATCGCGGCGGCCGCGGAGCAGCTCTTCGACACCGGCACCCTGCGGGTCGCGGAGCTGGCCAACAAGCCCCTCGGGCCCCAGGAGCTCCTCGACAAGGTGCAGCAGCTCCTCCGCCGCGCCCGGGGCTGATCCCCACGACCGGCGCGGTCGGCCCCCGCTGGCCGCGCCGGCCACCTCCCCTCCCCTCCTGCTCTCCGATCGACCGCCCCGTGCGAGAGGCTAGCCCTTGGCCGCGAGCGCGGCGCTGCGGGCGGCCGTGCTGAGGAAGCGCAGGTCCCCCGTGCGGTAGGTCAGCCGCTCCTCGTCGAAGCGCGCGAGGAGCAGCAGGCAGATCTTGCGGTTCCCGACGACGAGGTCGCGAAAGTCGCTCACCCGGATCCCCA
>JAVEVO010000192.1:0-12134 GCA_034005005.1 Myxococcota bacterium | reverse complement strand
GTGCAGGTGCCCGGGGAGACGTAGGTCACGGCCATGCCGTTCTCGTCGCAGTAGGCGGCCTCCGGCTTGGTGCAGGGGTTGGGGTTGCAGGGGTCGACCACGACCTTCACCGTCAGCGCGCCGGCGTCGGCCGCGAGGTAGCCGTCCTCCGAGCCGTCCTTGCCGCCATCGGGCCGGCGGTCACGGTCGCAGTACAGGTAGGCGCCGCCGTTGAAGGAGACCCGGTACGCCAGGTCGTACGCGGCCTCGACCGCGGGCACGGTGACCGTGGCCATGTACTCGTCGTTGTTGGCGTCGCCCTCGATGACGAGCTGGCCGGCGTTGGGTGCGGCCGTGGTCCAGGTCCAGTTCGCCCCCGCGGGGTCGCTGCCGTCCGGGCCGATGCCGGCCTCGGCCACGACGAAAGGACTACCATCGGGCTTGTGCGCGGTCAGGAAGGTCAGGCCCTCCTCGTAGATCCGGCCGTACAGGTCCACCGTGCCGAGGGGCGCGACCACGGCCTCGAGGGGGCTCTGGTAGCGGCACCAGTCGAGCGCGGTGTCGCGGGTCCAGGCGACGAGGTAGCTGGGTTTGCCCGCGGGGGTGACCTCGCAGCTCAGGGTGTTGCAGCCGCCCTCGGGCAGGCAGTCGTAGGTCCCCTGCTCGCCGCCCTGGGTGGTGTAGGTGTAGACGAACGCGCCGTGGGAGTCCTGGAGCAGCTTGCCGGTCCAGGGGTACTTGTCGGTGTCCCACGAGGCGACCGCGAATTCGCCCGCGGTCTCGGTGCCGATGATGGAGTTGAACCCGACATAGCCCTCGCCGTCCTCGTCCCAGAATCCCGCGGGCGAGCAGGTCCAGACGCACTCGTCGAGCTCCTCGTCGCAGCGCTGGTCGTCGCCGCTGCAGGGGGTCTGGGTCTCGGCGTACTCGCAGGAGAAGCCCACCTCCTCGAGGGTGCAGGTGCCGGTCGCCGCGTAGGTGTACAGCACGCCGCCCTCGCACTTCTGCGCGGGGGGCTCGTCGCAGGGGTTGGGGTCGCAGGCGCTGGTGACGCACTTGCCGCCGAGGCAGATCTTGCCGTCGGCCGCGCAGTCGACCTGCACCGGCACGTAGCTGCAGCTCACGTTGCCCTCGACCACCGAGCACTCCCCGACGTCGGGGTAGTCGAGCAGCACCTCGCTGACGACCACGGGGTTGACCGACATGGCCTGCGCCTTCATGGGCAACTGCTGCTCCTTGACGCAGATGTCGGCCGGCACGTCGGTGCAGCCGTTGGGCAGGCAGAGGTCGTCGATGACCGCCGCGTGACCCGCGTTGGCGACCTGGTAGCCGTCCGCGGAGCCGTCCGCACCGCCCGCGGCCCGCATGTCCTTGTCGCACACGGTCCAGGTCTCGCCGTCATCGTAGGAGAAGCGCACCGCGAAGTCGTGGCTGCCGGTCGCGTCGAAGGTCACCTCACCCATGTACTCGTCGTTGTTGGGCTCGCCGCCGCCGGCCGACCCGTCGTAGTCGCCGTTGGCCTGGGCTGCGACCCAGGTCCAGCCGCCGGCCGCGGGATCGGAGGACGCCGGGCCGAAGCCGACCTCGGCCTTCAGGAAGGGATCGACGTCCACCTTCGGGGTCTCGTTGGTCAACCCGGCGACGTAGACCCGGCCGTAGACCGTGAGCTTGCTCTGCAGGTCGTGGTCGACGACCTCGAGGGGCCACTGCAGGCGACACCAGTCGACCTTGGCCGGACGGCGATCGAGCAGCGCCACGCCCTCCCAGTCGGCCGCCTCGGGCAGGGCCGGGGCCTGCAGATCGCACTCCAGCGCGTCGCAGCTCCCGTCGTAGCGGCAGACCAGGGAGCCGGTGTCCTCGTTGCTGTCGACGTAGGTGTAGGTGAAGCCGCCGGTCCCGTTGAGGACGACCTCGCCGCCCCAGGTGAAGTCCGCGTCGGCCCGGTCGAGGCTCCGGCCGTAGAGCTTGCCGTCATCGCCGAGGTAGATCTCGTCGATGGCCTGCCCCTCGAGCTCCTCGTTGCTGCCGTCGGTCTTGGTCAGGGACCACAGGTCGTCCCAGCGGCCGACCGGCGAGCAGTTGTACTCGCAGCCGACCCCCACGCTGCAGACCTTGTTCTCGTCGGCGCAGTTCTTGGTCGCGGTCTTGAAGGTGCACCCGGCGACGTCCTCGCTCACCGCGCAGGTGCCGTCGTACTTGGTGGTCAGGACCGTCTCGGCGCAGGTCAAGGCGTCCGCGAGCTGGGTGCAGTCGGTCTTGACGTCCTCGGCCCAGGCGCAGCTCGCGGTGGCGTCGACGACGACGCACTCACCGGTCTTGTAGGTCACCAGGCTGTCGCCGTCGCAGGCCGCGGCCTTGGCGACCGCGCAGTCCTCGGTGGCGTCGGCCTTGGTGCAGGACGCACCCTCCGTCTCGTCGGGGGTGCAGGCGCCGTCCTTGAAGGCCACCAGCTTGCCACCGTCGCAGGCCGGCGCCGGGAGGACCGTGCAGTCGGTCTTGGTCTCGGTCGCCACGCAGGCCGCCAGGTCATTCTCACCGACCTCGCACTTGCCCGCGGAGAGGACCACCAGGTTGACCCCGTCGCAGGTCGGCAGGCCGACCGCGGCGCAGTCGGCCTTGGTCTCGGGGTAGGTGCACTTGGCCTTGCCCTCCGCGTCGATGCTGCACTCGGCCGCGCCGTAGGTGATCAGGTGGATCCCGTCGGCGTCGCAGGCCGGAGCCTTGGCCTCGCAGGGGTTGGGGCTGCATGGGTCCGCACCCTCGCCCTCGCCCTCGCCCTCGCCCTCACCCTCGCCCTCGCCCTCGCCTTCACCCTCGCCCTCACCCTCGCCCTCACCCTCGCCCTCGCCTTCACCCTCGCCCTCACCCTCGCCCTCGCCCTCACCTTCGCCCTCGCCCTCGCCCTCGCCCTCACCCTCGCCTTCACCCTCACCCTCGCCCTCGCCTTCACCCTCGCCTTCGCCCTCGCCCTCACCTTCGCCTTCACCCTCGGCACCTTCACCTTCGCCCTCGGCACCCTCGCCCTCGCCCTCGGCGCCCTCGCCCTCGCCCTCGGCGCCCTCGCCCTCGCCCTCGGCGCCCTCGCCCTCGCCCTCGCCCTCTTCGCCGCTCTTGCCGCCCTCGGATTCGCTGCAGCCGGGCGCTGCCGCGATCAGCAACAAGGTCGACAGCAGGGAGATCGTACCTAGCCTGGTCGTCCAACCGATCATCTTCTTGCTCCTTGGTGAAGATGGAGTCCACATCACATGCTGCCGGTCAGGCTACGCCCGTTCGCACCCTCTGGTCAAGGGGGAGCCCGACGGCCCCGAGGGAGCGGCCCTCGCGCGCCAGGACAGCGAGGCCCGGGACGCGAGCCGGCGGAGCGGGTCCAGCCCGACGCCGCCCCGGACCTCGCACGAGGCCTCTCCCCCCGGGGGCCGATCTCGGCTACTGTGGACCGGTCGGGAACGAGGAGCGCAGGTGGACCTCACGAGCTGGGCCGAGATCGACAGGCTGCTGGGACGGGCGACCCTCCGGCTGCGGCTCCAGCGTGCCTTCCGGGGAGGCTTGCTGGCCTTGGCGCCGGCCCTGGTGGGGCTCGGCGCGGCGATGGTGGCGATCTGGGCCGGCTGGCTCGACCCGGGCTTCTTCCCGTTCCTGCTCCAGGTCGCAGGGACTTTCGTACCGATCTGCGCCCTGCTGGGGGCGTTTCTGCCCGTGGATCGCCTGCGACTCGCCTACCGCCTCGACCGGGCCAACGACAACGCCGACCGCCTCGGCTCGGCCCTCGAGTTCTCCCGGCTGGGCCTGCGCCGGACCCCGCTGATGGAGCTGCAGATCGCGGACGCGGTCCGCCACCTCCCCCAGGTCGACCCCGCGCGGGCCCTCCCCTGGCGGCTCCCGGCCGGGGCGCGCCCCGCCCTGCTCGCCTGCCTGCTGGTGGCCGCCGCCTCCCTGCTGGAGCCGGCGCCGACGTCCCGCCCCCTCCCGCCCCCGCCCCCGCCCCCCGAGGAGGAGCTGCTGCGGACCGCCGACCTCGAGGCCCAGCGCGAGGTCGCGCGCCAGCTCCGGCAGGAGGCGCAGCGCCTGCAGGACCCTCAGCTCGCGCAGCTCGCGTCCGATTTCGACGAGCTGCTGGAGCGCATGGCCGGCCGGCAGATCGACCGGGAGGAGGCCCTGCAGCGCCTGGAGGCCCTGCAGGCCGCGGCCCTGATCCCCCCGCCCCTCGACCGCCAGGCCGAGGAGCTGACCACGGAGCTCGCGGCGATCGGTCAGGAGCTGAAGCAAGAAAAGGTCAAGGAGGTCGAGCAGCTCGCCGACGCCTTGCAGCGCAAGGACCTGGGACGCAGCCGGGAGGAGCTGGCCCGCCTGGCCCGGCTCCTCGCCTCGGACAAGGTGCCACCGGGCCTGCTCGAGCGGCTCGGCAAGGCCTTCGCCTCCCTGGCCCGCAAGCTGGCGAGCAAGCTGGATTCCCGGGACGTCGAGGCGTTGCGCAAGGAGATCGGGCTGCTCCGCCAGAAGATGGCCTCCCGGGGGCTGGGCGCGGGCGAGGAGCAGCGACTCCAGGAGCTCGAGCAGAGCCTACAGCAAGCCGTGAAGCGTGGCGGGGGCCAGGGCCCGGGCCCGGCCGCGGAGCCGGGCCAGCGAGCGGTCAACGAGCTGCACCGGCGCCTGGACGAGGCCGCCCGGGGCCTCGCGGACGCCGCTCGCGACGCCAAGCAGGCCCGGACGCCACCGCAGCAGCAGGCGGCCGAGAGCACGCGCAAGCAAGCCGGCGAGAAGCTCCAGCAGAGCGCCGAGGCCCTCGAGCGGCTGGACCAGGCCCGCCAGCAGGCCGCGGCCCGGCAGGCCGCCGGCCAGAAGCTGCAGCAGGCCCGGGAGCAGATGCAGCGCTCCGCGCCGGGCGCCGCGCAGTCGACCGCCCAGGCGCAGCGGCTCGAGGACTTCGACTCCCGGGCGGGGACGACGCGACGCGGGAAGACCCGGGCGGGTCAGCCCGCCCCGACGGAGGGCCAGGGCACCAGCCCGCCCCTCGGGGAGCGGGGACCCCGGGCCGACTCCCGGCTGCCCGGGGGCACGGAGGCCCGGCCGGCCGGGGGAGACGCCGAGCAGCCGCCGGAGCAGCCGCCCGGCAAGCCTCCGGGCCAGGACGGTCGCCAGCCGCAGCAGCTCGGCCGGCGAGGCGAGGGGAGGACACCGGCGGACGGGCAGCAGGCCGGCACCGGGCACGACCCGGAGCTGCTCGGCGAGGAGTCGCGGCGCGAGGCCGGCTTCCAGGAGCAGCAGCTCCTGGGCAAGCGGGGGGCGGGGCAGAGCCGCAGCGAGATCATCCAGGCCGCCGCGGACCGCGGCTTCGCCCGGGTCGGCTACCGGGACGTCTACGCCAGCTACTCGGGCACGGCCGAGGAGGAGCTGGCGCGGGTGCGGGTGCCCGCGGGCTACCGCTTCTTCGTGCGGCGCTATTTCGAGCTGATCCGCCCGCGCCAGGGACCGGAGCAAGGAGAGGACTGAGATGGCCAGCAAGGAGCAGGGCGTGGAAGCCACCGTCGCCGAGTTTCGTAACGACATCGAGAAGTTGCGCAAAGAAATCGCCCGGGTCATCGTCGGCCAGCGGCCCATCGTCGACGGGGTGATCACCTGCCTGCTGGCCCAGGGCCACGCCCTGCTCGAGGGCGTGCCGGGGCTCGGCAAGACGATGCTGGTGCGCACCCTGGCCCAGGCCCTGACCCTGGAGTTCTCCCGCATCCAGTTCACCCCCGACCTGATGCCCGCGGACGTCCTTGGTACCAACGTCATTGGCCAGGATGGCGGCGGCGGACGCTCCTTCTCCTTCCAGAAGGGGCCGATCTTCGCGAGCATCGTCCTCGCCGACGAGATCAACCGGGCCACCCCCAAGACCCAGAGCGCCTTGCTCGAGGCGATGCAGGAAGGCCACGTCACCGTGGCGAAGACGAGCTACCCCCTGCCCCGCCCCTTCGTGGTGCTCGCCACCCAGAACCCCCTCGAGATGGAGGGCACCTACCCCCTGCCCGAGGCCCAGCTCGACCGCTTCCTGCTGAAGCTGCAGGTGACCTACCCCAGCGGCGAGGAGCTCAACGAGATCCTCGACCGGACGACCCAGGGCACGACCCCGCGCGTCGAGCCCGTGCTCGACGGGCCCCGGCTCCTCGAGCTGGGCCAGCTCGTGCGGGAGGTGCCCGTGGCCTCCAAGGTCCGGGACCACGCGGTGAAGCTGCTGCAGGCGACCCACCCCGACCAGCCGGGCGCGCCGCGGGCCACCCGCCAGTACGTCCGCTACGGCTCCAGCCCCCGGGGAGCCCAGGCGATCCTGCTCGCGGCCAAGGTGCGGGCCCTGCTCGCCGGCCGCTTCCACGTCTCCTGCGGCGACCTCCGCGAGTGCCTCAAGCCGGCCTTGCGGCACCGCATCCTGCTGAACTTCGAGGGCGAGGCGGAGGGGATCTCCGCCGACCGGATCCTCGACGAGATCCTCGCGGCGATCCCGGAAGAGGCGGTCTGAGCGGGCCATGGTGGCGGCGAAGCTCTTCGACGACGATTTCCTGCAGCGCCTCGAGCTGCTCGCGGTGGTCGCCCGCAAGGTGCTCGGCGGCGTGGCGAAGGCCGAGCGGCGTGCGCGGCGCATCGGCCAGGGGATCGAGTTCGCCGACCACCGGGACTACCACCCCGGGGACGACTTCCGCTACATCGACTGGAACATCTACGGCCGCCTGGACCGGCTGCTGCTCCGCCTCTTCGAGGAGGAGGAGGACCTCTTCATCTACCTGCTGCCCGATCTGTCCACCTCCATGGGCGCCGGTCGCCCGCCGAAGTGGGACTACGCCCGCCAGGTGGCCGCCGCCCTGGCCTACGTCGGCCTCTCGGGCCTCGATCGCGTCTCCCTCGTCCCCTTCGCCGACCGGGTCCTCGGCCGGCTGCCGCCGACCCGGGGCAAGGGGCAGATCTTCAAGATCTTCGACTTCCTGGAGAAGCTGCCCACGGGCGGCCCGACCCGGCTGCTCGACAGCCTGCGCACCTTCGTCCACCAGAGCAAGCGCCGCGGGCTGGCGGTGGTGATCTCGGACTTCTACGACCCCGCCGGCGTGGAGGATGGCCTCAACTACCTGAGATATCACAAGTTCGAGACCTTCGTCATCCAGGTCCACGACCTGGCCGAGCTCGAGTTCCCCCATCAGGGTGAGCTGACCCTCGTCGACTGCGAGACCGGCCGGGAGCTGCCCGTGACGGTCACCCCCGGGCTGGTGGCGCGCTACCGGCAGGCCCACCGGCGCTTCTCCCTGGGGATCAACGAGTTCTGCACCAGCCACGCCATCCCCTACTACCTCGCGCCGGTCCAGACGCCCTTCGACGAGCTGGTGCTCCAGGTCTTCCGGGACGGGGGGTTTCTGCGATGAACCCGACCCTGCTCACCTGGACCCAGTTGCTCCAGCTCTTGCTGGGGGCGGCCGCGGTGATCACCCTGCTGTACCTGATCACCCCGCGCCGCCGCCGGGTGCGCGTCCCCTTCTCGCCTTTGTGGGCCGGGATCCTCACCGCCCGGGAGAGCTCCTCCCTGTGGCGCCACCTGCGCCGGGCCTTCTCCTGGCTGCTGGCCCTGGTCGTCGCCGCCTTCCTCGTCTTCGCCGCGGGCGACCTCCGGCCGCCGCGGCAGCAGCAGGGCCGCTCCCTGGTGCTGCTGCTGGACACCTCCGCGAGCATGGCCGCGACCGACCTGCCCGGCGGCCGGCTGCAGGCCGCGCAGGCCCTGGCCCTGGGGCTCGTGGAGCGGCTGGGGCCCGAGGACGAGGCCCTGGTGCTGGCGGTCGACGGGCAGGTGACCCCCGTGGCCTCCTTCACCCGGGATCCGGCGGTGCTGCGCGGGGCCATCGGTGGGCTGCAGGTCACCGCGACCCGGGCCGACTGGCCCCGGGCCTTCCGCTTCGCCAGCACCGCCCTGCGCGACCGCCCCCGGGGCGAGGTGCTGGTCATCACCGACGGCGCCTTCGCCCCCGGCGTCTCCCTGCCCACGGACCCCGCGTTCCGGCTGCTGCCCGTGCTCGCGCCCGCGGGGGGCGACAACGCCTCGATCCTCGCGTTCAACGCCCGGCGCTACCCCGCGGACCGGACCGCCTACGAGCTGTTCGTGCGCGTGAAGAGCACCTTCCGGGAGCCGATCCGCGGCAACCTGCAGCTCCGGGCCGATGGGGTGCTCATGGAGAACCTGCCCCTCAGCCTGGCGCCGGGCGAGGAGCTGATCCGGGTCTTCTCCGACCTGCCGGTGGTCGGCGGCCGGCTGGTGGCGCGGCTCGTCTTCCCGGCCGGGGTCGACGACCAGCTCCCCCTGGACGACGAGGCCTACGCCCTGCTGCCGGAGGGCCACCCCCTCGAGGTCGCCCTGGTGACCGAGGGCAACCTCTTCCTCGAGGCGGCCCTGCTGCTGGACGAGTCCGTGCGCACGACCCGCCTGACGCCGGCCGAGTACGCCCGCCTGCCGGACCCCCGCTTCGACGTCACCCTGCTGGACCGGACCCCTCCCCGCCCCGACGTCGAGGGACCGACAGTCTTCTTCGCCCCCCCCGCCGCGGGCTCGCCCTGGCCCGTGAAGGGCGTACTCGAGCAGCCGGAGATCACCTCCCTGCGCCGGGACAGCCCGCTGCTGCGCTGGGTCACCCTCAACGACATCAACATCCGCCGGGCCCAGCGCATCGCGACGCGCCCGGGCGACGTCGTCGTCGCGGCCTCCCGCGAGGGGCCCCTGCTGGTGGCGCACGAGGCGGCGGGCATGCGCTCGCTGCTGTTCACCTTCGACCCCCGGGAGAGCGACCTGCCCCTGCGCGCCGCGTTCCCGATGCTGCTGCTCAACGCCTTCGACTGGTTCTTCCGGCACGACGCCGAGCTGCTGTCCACCTACCCGACGGGCGAGACCTGGCGCATCGAGGTCCCCCCGGAGGTCACCCAGGTCCGCTGGATCACCCCGGCCGGCGAGGAGCGGACCCTGCCGAGCCAGGGGGGCTGGGTGGCCCTCCAGGGGCGCACGCCCGGCTTCCATACCCTCGTCCTCGGCGAGGGCCCGGAAGCCCCCCGGCGGCTGCTGGCCGCCAACTTCACCGACGCCCGGGAGTCGGAGATCCGCCCCCGGGACGACCTGCGGACCCAGGCCCAGCAGGAGGCGGCGCAGCGTGGGCAGGAGGCCGCGGACCGGGCCGGGGACGTCGCCCCCGCCTCCCGCCGCGCCCCCTGGGTGCTGCTGCTGCTGGGCGCCGGGCTGCTGCTGCTGCTCGAGTGGGCGACCTACCAGCGGAGGATCACGGTGTGAGCCGTCACGCTGCCGACCGGGTCCTGCGGGGCCTGCTGCTGGCGCTGGTGCTGGCCGCGATCGCGGGCCTGATCGGCCTCTGGCAGGTCGGGATCGGCGGTCCCGGCCTGGAGCGGCTGACCCTGACGGTCCGCGGGCACGAGGTGGACCTGCTCGATCCGGCCCAGTTGCTGCTCCTCGCCCTGGTGCCCCTGCTCTGGCTGGCCCCCCTGTACTCCCTGGGGGATCTGCCCCGGCTGCAGCGGCTGCTGACCATGCTGCTGCGCACCCTCGGCCTGGCCCTGCTCGTGCTCGCGCTGAGCCGGCCCGCGGTCTCGGGCCACCGCGAGCAGGTGGCCGCGGTCGTGCTCGCGGACGTGTCCGACAGCGTCCCCGAGGAGGCCCTCCGGCAGGAGCAGGCCTTCGTCGACGAGATCTACCGGGCCGCGGGGGACGCGCCCGTGCACCTGGTCAGCTTCGCGGCGGAGCCGGTGGAGCTGCAGCCCGCGCCGCCGGGACCGCCCGACTCCCCGGCCCCCGGCCCGCGGCCGGCGCCGCGGCTCGCCCGCCACCCCCAGGGGCAGGCCACCGACCTCGACACCGCCCTGAAGATGGCCTACGGGCTGTTCCCGCCCGATCACCTGCGCCGCGTCGTCATCCTCTCCGACGGCCACCAGACGGTCGGCGACCTCCTCGCGGAGTCGCTCAACGCCGCGCGCTTCGGCGTGCGAGTCTCCTACCGCACCTTCGACGTCCCGCCCCCCCCCGAGGTCCTGATCGCCGACCTCGGGCTGCCCGAGACCATCGAGGTCGACACCCCCTTCTCCCTGCGCGCCGCCGTCCACAGCACGACCGAGACGAAAGTCACGCTCGATCTCTGGCAGGATGACTATCGGGAAGGAGCCCCCCTCGTCACCGAGCTGAAGCCCGGCCTGAACACGGTGGACCTCCCGGCCACCGTCCGGGAGCCCGGCTACCGCCAGTTCCGCCTCGAGCTGACCCCGGCGCCGGCCACGGACCGGCTGCCGGGCAACAACACCTTCACCCAGGTCGCGGTGGTCAAGGGCAAGCCCCGCGTCCTGCTGCTGGAGGGTGACCCGCAGCAGGCCCGATTCCTGGCCGGGGCCTTGCGGGCGCAGGGGATCGACGTCGAGGTGCGCGGCCCCCAGGGCATGCCCTCCTCCCTCCCGGAGCTGGAGAGCTTCGACCTGCTGCTCTTCTCCGACGTGCCGGCCACCTTCCTCACCACCGGCCAGATGGAGCTCATCGGCGCCTACCTCCGGGAGCTGGGCGGCGGCTTCCTCATGGCCGGCGGCGAGAACTCCCTGGGGCTCGGCGGGTACTTTCAGACCCCCATCGAGGAGCTGCTGCCGGTCCGGCTGGACGTCGAGAAGAAGCGGGAGACACCCTCCCTGGCGATGCTGCTGATCATCGATCGCTCCGGCTCCATGGCCGACGAGAAGATCGACCTCGCCAAGGAGGCCGCCCGCGCCGTGGTCGAGCTGCTCGGCCCCGACGACAACGTCGGCGTGGTGGCCTTCGACAGCCAGCCCGAGACGCTCGTGCGCCTCCAGCCGGCGCGCAACCGGCTGCGGATCCTCGGGCTGGTCGCGCGCCTGCGGGGGGGCGGGGGCACCGCGATCCTGCCGGCCCTGCAGGCCGCCTACGACCAGCTCGTGACCACCGACGCCCAGATCCGCCACGGGATCCTCCTGTCCGACGGAGAGTCGCCCCGCGAGGGGATCCTCGAGCTGGTCGGCGAGATGGCCGCCGAGGGGATCACCCTGTCCGCGGTCGCGGTCGGGCAAGAGGCCGACCGGGCGCTGCTGTCCGCGATCGCCGAGTCGGGCGGCGGCCGCTACCACTACGCCGCGAGCATGCGGGAGGTGCCCCGCTTCTTCACCAAGGAGACCCAGACGGTCTCCCGCAACATCCTCGTCGAGGAGCCGTTCCACCCCCGATCCGAGAAGCGCTTCCAGATCCTCAAGGGGATCCCCCTCGAGCAGGCCCCCTACCTCTACGGCTACGTCGCGACCCGGGCCAAGAAGGGGGCCGAGATCCTCTTGACCTCCGAGAAGGGGGAGCCCCTGCTCGCCCGCTGGAAGGTCGGCCTCGGCACCAGCATGGTCTGGACCTCGGACATCAAGAACCGCTGGTCCGTGGACTGGGTCCGCTGGCGGCACTACCCGAAGTTCTGGGCCCAGCTCGTGCGCGACACGATGCGCACCCGCAAGGACCTGGGCTTCGAGCTCGCCGCCCGGGTCGTCGAGGGGCGCGCGACCGTGCAGCTCGACGCCATCGACAAGCACGACCGCTTCGTCAACGGGATGCGCACCGTGGTGCAGATCGACGGCCCCGACCGCTATCACGAGGAGCTCCAGCTCGACCAGACCGCGGCGGGACGCTACGAGGGGCACGTCTCCCTGCCGGAGTTCGGCTCCTACCTGCTCGAGGCGCTGCACCTCGTCGAGGGGCGCCAGGTCGGTGCGACCCTCGGCGGGCTGGCCAACCCCTACCCCCGGGAGCTGCTCAACCACGGCGTCAACCACGAGCTGCTCTCCCAGGCGGCCCGGCTCACCGGCGGCCAGGAGGAGATCACGCCCGGGCAGATCTTCGACCCGCAGGGCGAGCAGGTCGTCTATCACCGGGAGCTGCGTCGCGAGGTGATCCTGCTGGCCCTCGCCCTCTTCTTGGTCGATCTGCTGCTGCGGCGGGTGCGTCTCGGCCGGGCGCGGGAGCTGCCCTTCCCCTGAGCCGGGGCTAGTACCTCGACACAGCGAAGATGACCGGTTGGCAGACAGAGGGTGGTTGGTGGCGACCGGCCTCCGCAGGGTGGCGACCGGCCTCCGCGCCGGTCGCTTTGCTCCTCTGCCCGCCAGGGCCAGGA